>NZ_JAALDX010000457.1 GCF_014145095.1 Dietzia sp. SLG310A2-38A2
GGGCCGGGCGTCGCCGCCCGGGCGCGACCCCTCTTGCGGGCCTCCTCGCGGACGCGGCGCAGCACCGTCGCGGGATCGTCCCACCCCACCCAGCCGGCCAACTGCCGGGCGTACTCGTCACGTAGGGCGGAGTCGCGGATGTCCGCCACCACGGGCACGGTCTGGCGGAGTGCCTCGACCCGGCCCTCCGCGTGATCGAGATCGTATTCCTCCAACATGGACCGGATGGCGAACTCGAACATCGGCACCCTGGCCGAGATCAGATCGCGGACGGCCGCGTCGCCCTTCTTCTGCCGGATGTCGCAGGGGTCCTGACCGGCGGGGGCCACCGCCACGAAGGTGCGACCGGAGAACTGCTGGTCCCCGGAGAACGCCCGCATCGCGGCCTTCTTGCCGGCCTCGTCGCCGTCGAAGGTGTAGATGATCTCGCCACGGAAGTAGTTGTCGTCCAACATCAGCCGCCGGAGTGTGGACAGGTGGTCCTCGCCGAACGCGGTGCCACACGCCGCCACGGCCGTGGTGACGCCCGCCGCATGCATGGCCATGACATCCGTATAGCCCTCCACGACCACCGCCCGGCGCTGGGAGGCGATGTCCCGCTTGGCCAGGTCCAGACCGAAGAGCACCTGCGACTTCTTGTAGAGCATTGAGTCCCGCGTGTTCATGTACTTGCCCAGGGTGTCGTCCTCGAAGAGCTTACGGGCGCCGAAGCCGATCACCTCCCCCGCGAGGTTGCGGATGGGCCACAGCAGGCGGCGGTGGAACTGGTCAATCAACGACCCCCGTGAGCTGGTCTTGGACAGACCGGCCGCCTCTAACTCCTTAGGCTCGAAACCCTGCCGCATCAGATGTTTGCTCATGGTGTCCCAGCCCGCCGGTGCGTACCCGCACCCGAAGCGCTCGGCGTGGGAGAGGTCGAAGCCGCGGTCGGTCAGGAACTCCCGTGCGATCTCGGCCTCCGCGTCCTGATGGAGTCGCTCGGCGTAGAACTTCTGCGCGGCGGCGTTGGCCTGGACCAGTCGCGAACGGGTCCCACGGTCGCGCTGGATCACCTGCCCGCCGCCCTCGTAGGAGATGCGGTAGCCGATCCTGTCCGCGAGCTGCTCCACCGCCTCGACGAAGCTGATGTGCTCCATCTTCATGAGGAAGGCGAACACGTCGCCGCCCTCACCGGTGGAGAAGCAGTGGAAATAGCCGTGCTGGGGCCGCACGTGGAACGAGGGGGTCTTCTCGTCCTTGAACGGGGACAACCCCTTCATGGAGTCCGCGCCACCTGGTTTGAGCGCGACGTACTCGCCGACGACCTCCTCGATGCGAGTGCGTTCGCGGATCGCGGCGATGTCCTGCTCCGGAATCCGCCCTGCCATGCCGCCCAGAGTAACCGCCCGGGCGGGAGACCGGCATGCCCCCTGCGACGGGCCGATACGCTGGCCGCATGATCGCACCCCCGCCCCGCCCCTACGCCGTCCGGAGCCCCCGGTCCCGCACGGCCGCGGCCGTCGCGCTCCTCGTGGCGTTCCTCGTCAGCCTGGTCGGGTGGGCGGCGCCCTCCGCCTCCGCGGAACCACCGTCCCGGCTGCAGCAGCAGGTCACGGATTCCGCGGGCGTGCTGGGCGCGGACACCGCCGCCGTGGAGAACCGGCTCA
>NZ_JAALDX010000458.1:0-2879 GCF_014145095.1 Dietzia sp. SLG310A2-38A2
GTTCGCGGCGCTCGAGCCGGTCCTGCCGTTCCTGGGAGCGGCGCTCGGCACGGTTCGCCGGGACGCCCTCGTCGACGAGCTGGGCCTCCCCGGTCTCCGACGGGCCCGAGAACTGCATCTGGTCGTCGGAGACGTCACGACCGGTGCCCGCCGCCTGCAGGATCGGGTTGGCGCCCGCGAGAGACGCCGCCTGCGCCGCGGAGGGGGCGGCCAGCGTCTTCTGCTGGGGGCTGGCCTCGACCTTGACGTTGAACAGGAACGCGACGGTCTCCTCGCGCACCCCGTCCATCATCGCCGCGAACATGTCGTAACCCTCGCGCTGGTACTCGACCAGGGGGTCGCGCTGGGCCATGGCCCGTAGCCCGATGCCCTCCTTGAGGTAGTCCATCTCGTAGAGGTGCTCGCGCCACTTGCGGTCCAGGACCTGGAGCATGATCGAGCGCTCCAGCTGGCGCATGGCACCCTCGCCGCCGATGCCCTCGATCTCGGACTCGCGCTCGTCGTACCGGGCGAAGACGTCGTCGAGAATCGCGTCCTTGAGGTTCTTGGCCGACAGGTCACCCGACGCCCCGTACTCGTCGCCGTCGATGATCGCCTGCGCGGTGATCGAGACCGGGTACAGCTGCCCCAGTGCGTCCCACAACTTGTCCAGGTCCCAGTCCTCGACGTAGCCCTCGGCGGCGGCGCCGTCGACGTAGGCACTGACCACCTGGTAGATCATCGATTCGACCTGGTCGGTGATGTCCTCACCCTCGAGGATCCGCTTGCGCTCGCCGTAGATGACGGTGCGCTGCTGGTTCATCACCTCGTCGTACTTGAGGACATCCTTGCGGATCTCGAAGTTCTGGGACTCGACCTGGGTCTGGGCGTTCTTGACTGCTCTCGAGACCATCCCCGCCTCGATCGGCACGTCGTCGGGCAGGCTCAACCGGTTCATGATCGCCTCGACGGCGGCGCCGTTGAAACGGCGCATGAGCTCGTCGCCCAGGGAGAGGTAGAACCGGGACTCACCCGGGTCACCCTGACGACCCGAGCGCCCGCGCAGCTGGTTGTCGATGCGCCGCGAGTCGTGGCGCTCGGTTCCCAGGACGTAGAGTCCGCCGGCCTCGCGGACGCGCTCGGCCTCCTGCTTGCTGAGCTTGCGCATGCGCTCGATCTCGGCGTCCCATGCCTCCTCGTACTCCTCCGGAGTGTCCACGGGGTTGAGTCCGCGCTCACGGAGGTTGAGGTCGGCGATGATGTCCGGGTTGCCACCGAGCACGATGTCGGTACCACGACCGGCCATGTTGGTCGCCACCGTGACCGCGCTCGGGCGGCCGGCCTGGGCGATGATCTGGGCCTCCGAGGCGTGGAACTTCGCGTTGAGCACGTGGTGCTTGATGCCCTTGCGGGTGAGCAGCTTGGACAGGTGCTCACTGCGCTCGACGGACGCGGTGCCCACCAGGACCGGCTGCTTCTTGTCGACCCGCTCGGCGATGTCCTCCACGACCGCGGAGAACTTCGACTCCTCGGTCTTGTAGATGAGGTCGGCCTGGTCCTCGCGCGCCATCGGCCGGTTGGTCGGGATCGGCATGACCTCGAGCTTGTAGATCGAGTAGAGCTCGGCGGCCTCGGTCTCGGCCGTGCCGGTCATCCCGGCCAGCTTCTCGTAGAGGCGGAAGTAGTTCTGCAGGGTGATGGTGGCCAGCGTCTGGTTCTCGGCCTTGATCTCCACCCGCTCCTTGGCCTCGATGGCCTGGTGCATGCCCTCGTTGTAGCGGCGTCCGTCGAGCACGCGCCCCGTGAACTCGTCGACGATGATCACGTCGCCGTCGCGGACGATGTAGTCCTTGTCCTTGGTGAACAGCTCCTTGGCCTTGATGGAGTTGTTCAGGTAGCTCACCAGCGGTGAGTTGGCCGCCTCGTAGAGGTTGTCGATCCCGAGCTGGTCCTCCACGTACTCGACGCCCGGCTCGGTCACGCCGATCGTGCGCTTCTTGCGGTCGACCTCGTAGTGCGTGCCCTCCTCGAGCAGCGGGGCGATGCGGGCGAACTCCGCGTACCACTTGCTCGACCCGTCGGCCGGGCCCGAGATGATGAGCGGGGTCCGCGCCTCGTCGATCAGAATCGAGTCGACCTCGTCGACGATCGCGTAATAGTGGCCCCGCTGGACCAGCTCCGCGGTGTCGTGCGCCATGTTGTCGCGGAGGTAGTCGAAACCGAACTCGTTGTTGGTGCCGTAGGTGATGTCGGCGGAGTAGGACTCCCGGCGCTGCGCCGGGGTCATGCCACCGAGGATCGCGCCCACGGACAGTCCGAGGAATCGGTGGACGCGGCCCATCCACTCCGCGTCGCGCTTGGCCAGGTAGTCGTTGACCGTGACCACGTGGACGCCCTGACCCGACAGGGCGTTGAGGTACGCGGGGAGCACACAGGTCAGGGTCTTGCCCTCGCCGGTCTTCATCTCCGCCACGGCCCCGGTGTGCAGGACGATGGCGCCGACGATCTGCACCTTGTACGGCCGCTGCCCGAGGACCCGGTAAGCGGCCTCGCGGGCCACCGCGAACGCCTCCGGGAGCAGGTCGTCCAGCGTCTCACCCTCAGCCAACCGAGCCTTGAACTCGTCGGTCTTGGCACGGAGCTCGTCGTCGGTCAGCTTCTCCGTCTGGTCGGACAGGGTGTCCACGTACTCGGCGAGAGCGCTGTACCGCTTGAGCTTTCGACCTTCGCCGGCTCGGAGCAGCTTGGAAAGGATGGACACAGTCTCGAACGTCCTCGTGGTCGGGTTGATCGGAAAATCTGGCTACCTGCGCTGGGGCCGCGCGGGTCCTCGGTTCATCCTAGGTGCTGTCGGCCGCGGATACACGCCGAGGGCGGGCCGGTCCGTGCGGACCGGCCCG
>NZ_JAALDX010000458.1:2928-3847 GCF_014145095.1 Dietzia sp. SLG310A2-38A2
CCGGGGCGTGTGGGATGCGACCGTCAGGCCTCGTCACTCAGCGTGATGAGTCCGTAGTCGAACGCGTGACGCCGGTAGACGACGGTGGCGTGGCCGGACTCGGCGTCCCGGAAGAGATAGAAGTCGTGGCCCACGAGCTCCATCTTCTCCAGGGCCTCGTCGACCGACATCGGGGTCCCGTCGTGCTCCTTGCGGCGCACGATCTGCCCGGGCAACTGATCATCGACGCCGTCCGCGTACTCGTCCATGACGTCCGCGGGTGCCGCCTCGGGCGCGAGCTCCGCGGTGGCCTCGGCGACGGACTGCGGCCGACGATGCCCGGAGTGGCTGATCTTCCGACGGGTGCGGGCCTTGCGCATCTGCCGCTCGAGCTTGGCGACCGCCGACTCCAGGGCGGCGTAGAAGGTGTCCTCCGCGGCCTCCGCGCGGGCGACACCCGGCTTGCCCTTGAGGGTGATCTCGATCCGCTGACTCGCCTTGGCCAGGCGTGGGTTCTTCTCGTGCAACAGGACCACGTCGAACCGGGTGATCGCCGGCGAGATCTTCTCGATCTTCGCGAGCTTGGTGTGGATCCGGGTCGCGAAGTGGTCGGGGACCTCGACGTTCCGGCCCTTGATGGTCACCTGCGCATCAGGGGCACCGGGGTCGTCGGTCGACGGACCGTCGAAGGTGGCGGGGTCGAGCAGGACTGCGGGGGTCTTCGCCATCGAAGCTCCTCCTCATCGGGCCTGCGGCGGGCCTCTGCGACCGACCCGGTTACCGCCCGGGACCCCGGTCGAGGGGCCAACCCACATGGCTGAGTGGACACTCTTCGGACGTGGAACACCATCGGCCAAATTCGGGCGAACGCGCTGGTGAACCCCGTCCGGAACCTACGATACCCGGTCGTCTGTGGACCGGACCGCAGTAGCCACAAGTC
>NZ_JAALDX010000459.1 GCF_014145095.1 Dietzia sp. SLG310A2-38A2
CCGCGGCCGGACGACCGGCCGTGGAGTCGGAGGCGGGCGCGCCCGCTGCCGGGGGCTGCTCGACCGCAGGTGCCGGTTCCCCGCCCCGGAAGCTCACCGGGGTGAAGGTCTCGTTGGCGCCGTTGCGGACGCCGTGCGCGCCCCACGTGAGGAAACCGCAGGTGACCTTGGTGCAGTCGATGCTCTTGCCCCCGGCTCCGGTGAACGTGGGCCCGGGAACCGTGAGGTTCACCCGGAACGACCCGTCGGAACCCATCGTCGCCTGGGCTTCCCCCGACGTCGACGAGCCGGGGAAGGCCACGAACGCCTGGAAGCCCTGATTACTGCGCGACTGCTCGTCGGGGACGTAGTCGTAGGTCCGGCCGGTCGCGCCCCCCTTCGACGGCCCCCACCCGGACCCGTTGACCCATCCGAACCCGATGTACACGCCACCGAAGCCGCCCTCGACGGCCTGGAAACCCGAACCCGACACGGTGAACCCGGTCTGGCCCGAGCTCGACGCCACCGCCCCGCCCAGCGAACTGGACGCCGTCAGTCGCGCGGCGGCGTTCGCCGGCGCTTCGGTCAGCACGGCGAGTGCCGAGGTGCCGAGCAGCGCCAGCGCCAGGACCGCGAGCATCCGTACCGCGGACGCCCGCATCGTCGATGACCGGGTATGTATCACGAGAACTCCTTGACGAGGGCCGACCCGGGTGCTGCTTCGAACGCGGGCTCCGGCGTCCGGGCGGTGCGGAACCGTCGTCGATCCGGGGTGACCAACAGGTCCCCGGTGACGGGATGACGGTCGACGAGAACCGGCTGCTGATAGACCTCTTCCACCAGCTCGGCGGTGAGGACCTGGTCGGGCGGCCCCTCGGCCCGGATCCGACCCTCGGAGATCATGACGAGTCGGTCGGACCATGCCGCCGCCAACTCGAGGTCGTGCAGGACCACCACCACTGCTCCGCCGGCATCGGCCACGGTCCGGGCCAACTCCAGGACGATCTCCTGATGGCGCAGGTCCACTGCCGCGGTGGGTTCGTCCAGGAGCAGCACGCCGGCTCGCTGGGCGAGCGCCCTCGAGAGGGAGGCACGCGCCTTCTCCCCACCGGACAGGGTCGGGAAGGTCCGGGACCGCAGGGGGGAGGTGTCGGTGGCGGCCAACGAGGCCTCGATGATCTCCTCGTCGTCGTCGCCCTCGGGCAGCGCCGCCCAGGGGGCGCGCCCCATCGCGACGATCTCCCGCACGGTGAAGGGGAAGGCGACCGAGTTGGCCTGGGTGAGCAGGGCCCGACGGCGGGCGAGGTCCCCGAGGCGCCACCGCCGTAGATCTGTGCCGTCGAGCACGGAGCGGCCGGAGTCCGGGACGGTGTCCCCGGCCACCACGCCGAGCAGTGTGGACTTGCCCGCCCCGTTGGGGCCGACCAGCGCCAGCACCTCACCGGCGTAGACCTCCAGGTCCACGGCGTCGAGCAACGTCCGGCCGCCGATTCGTACTGTGACGCGCTCGGCGGACAGCACCGGCACCCGGGTCCCGTCTCCGCTCATCCCCAGCCTCCTGCGGTGCGACGGGTGCGGTGGAGGAGCCAGAAGAAGAACGGTCCGCCGACGGCGGCCGTCACCATCCCCAGTGGCAGCTCCGCGTAGTTCACGGCGGTGCGGGCGAGCAGGTCGGCCGCCAGCAGGCACACCGCACCACCCAGCGCCGATGCCGGCAACAACAGACGGTGTCCCGGTCCGGCGATCATGCGGACGAGGTGCGGCACCACCAGGCCGACAAAGGCGACGATGCCGCAGAAACTCACCGCAGCGGCCGTGAGCAGGCCGACCAGCAGGATCGAGACGATCCGCAACCGCTCCACGTTCACGCCCAGGTGACGGGCCGGGCGCTCTCCGAGCGCGAGCAGGTCCAGAGGTCGCGCCAGGCGGGCCGCCAGGACCAGTCCGAGCAGCGCCAGAGGCGCCACCACCAGGACGTGCTCCCACCGGCTGCCGTTCAGGCTTCCCAGCTGCCAGAACACGATCTCCTCGCGGGCCTGGGTGTCTCCGAGGAACATGAGCAGCGCCAGCGCGGCGCCGGCGACGGCGTTCACGGCGATGCCGGTGAGGACCAGCGTGACCACCTCGGTCCGGCCGTTGCTGCGGCTGAACAGGTACACCGCCGTGGTGGTGATGATGCCGGCGACGAAGGCGCAGACGACGCTGGTCCAGGCGCCGAAGGCGGTCAGCCCGAAGACGATCGCCGCCGCGGCTCCCACGGCCGCCCCGGCGGAGACGCCCACCACACTGGGCTCGGCGAGCGGGTTACCGAACGCACCCTGCATGAGCGCACCGGCCACCGCGAGGGCTGCGCCCACGACCATCGCCATGGCCACCCGCGGGAACCGGACGCTCCACAGCGTGGCATCGGCGCGGGGGTGACTCGCGGCAGGTCCCACGTCGATCCCGAGGCCTCGGAGGAATCCGGACGCGACCTCCGTCGCCGGGATGGGCAGC
>NZ_JAALDX010000460.1 GCF_014145095.1 Dietzia sp. SLG310A2-38A2
GCGACGGTCGTCCTGGCCGCCCGCCGACGGGAGCGCCTCGACGCCCTCGCCGAGGAGCTCCGCGCGGCCGGTGGTACGGCCTCGACGGTGGCCTGTGACGTCGCGGACCCCGAGGCGTGTGCCGCGATGGTCCGCTCTGCCATGGACTCCCACGGGCGGATCGACATCCTGGTCAACAACGCCGGAATCGGCACTGCGGTGCCCGCGCTCAAGGAGACACCCGAGCAGTTCCGGGGCGTGGTGGACGTCAACCTCCACGGTGCCTACTGGGCGGCCAAGGAGTGCGCGGCCGTGATGGAACCCGGGTCGAGCATCGTCAACGTGGCCAGCGTCCTCGGTCTGACCGCAGGATTCGCCCCGCAGGCCGCCTACTCGGCCTCCAAGGCGGCCGTCCTGGGGCTGACCCGGGACCTCGCGGCGCAGTGGGGGAGCCGGCGTGGGATCCGCGTCAACGCGCTCGCCCCCGGGTATTTCGCCTCCGAGATGACCGTTGAGATCCCGGAGACGATGCTCGCCGACATCACCGGGCGCACGATCTTCGGACGGCTCGGCCTGCAACCGGAGCTCGACTCCGCCCTTCTCTTCCTCGCCTCCGACGCCTCGTCGTTCATCACCGGGTCGACCCTCACCGTCGACGGCGGAATGACCCTTCACTAGACCCACAGGAGATCACCCATGGAGTTCGCGCACAGTCAACGCAGCCAGGAGTTGCAGGAGAACATGTGGGAGTTCATGCGCGAGCATGTGTTCCCCGCCGAGCCGGTGTGGGCCGAGTACCTGCGCACGCACGGCGACCACGAGCACCCGCCCGTCATGGAGGAGCTCAAGGCGGAGGCACGCCGACGCGGGTTGTGGAACCTCTTCCTTCCGGAGTGGTCCGGCATCTCCAACCTCGAGTTCGCGGCGGTCTCGGAGATCTCCGGCTGGTCGCCCGTGATCGCCCCCGAGGCCATCAACTCGCAGGCGCCCGACACCGGGAACATGGAGACCTTCCACCTGTTCGGCACCGATGAGCAGAAGGCCGCGTACCTCGAACCGCTCAAGGAGGGCACGATCCGCTCGGCGTACGCCATGACCGAGCCCGACGTGGCCTCGTCGGACGCGACGAACATCCAGACCGTCATCCGCCGCGAGGGCGACGAGTACGTGATCAACGGCCGCAAGTGGTGGATCACGGGCGTGGCCGACGAACGCTGCGAGATCTTCATCGTCATGGGCAAGACGGACGAGTCCGCCGAGACTCACCGTCAGCAGTCGATGGTCCTGGTCCCGCGCGGTACCCCGGGGCTCACCATCGAGCGCAACCTCCCGCTGTTCGGCTACCAGGACCAGCACGGTCACTGCGAACTCGTCTTCTCGGACGTCCGGGTGCCGGTCGAGAACCTGCTCGGCGAGGAGGGCGCCGGATTCGCGATCGCCCAGGCCCGTCTCGGGCCGGGCCGCATCCACCACGCCATGCGCGCCATCGGGATGGCCGAGCGGGCGTTGGCCCTGATGGTCGACCGCGCCAAGTCGCGCCACGCCTTCGGCGGGTACCTGTCCGAGCAGGGCGTGGTGCAGGAGCACATCGCCAACTCCCGCATCGAGATCGACCAGGCACGCCTTCAGGTCCAGCACTGCGCGTGGATGATCGACACCGTCGGGGCCAAGGAGGCCCGGTTCGAGATCTCCGCCATCAAGGTGATCGCGCCGCAGGTCGCCTGCACCGTGATCGACCGGGCGATCGAGGTCTTCGGCGGCGCGGGCGTCTCCGACGACACGCCCCTGGCGTACTTCTACGCCTGGGCGCGGGCGCTGAGGATCGTCGACGGCCCGGATGCCGTGCACCGCCGCACCGTCGCGCGCGGCGAGCTCAGGCGGACTCCGCCGTACGTCGGCTGACTGTGATGCGCAACACTGACAAGGCCCGGTCGATCGAGACCGGATACCTACCGTTCGAGAGAGGGACACGCAGATGGGTGCAGTGATCGTGGAAGCCGTGCGTAGCGCGGTGGGCAAGCGCAAGGGTGGACTGGCCGGGGTGCATCCGGCCGATCTGTCGGGCAAGGTGCTGAACGCTCTGGTCGAGCGCGCCGGGGTCGACCCGGGGATCGTGGAGGACGTGATCTGGGGGTGCGTGACCCAGGCCGGCGAGCAGACCGGAGACATCGCGCGCACCGCGGTGCTCTCGGCCGGGTGGCCCGAGACCGTCACCGGCGTGACCATCGACCGCCAGTGCGGGTCGTCGCAGCAGGCGCTGAGCTTCGCCGTCGCGGTGGTCGAGTCCGGGTACCACGACGTGGTGGTGGCCGGCGGCGTCGAGTCCATGACCCGTCAGCCGATGGGCAGTTCGATCACCGGCGAGGGTTTCCCGTACGGGCAGGACTTCCTGGGCCGCTACGACGGCACCATGCCCAACCAGGGTGTCGGCGCCGAGATGATCGCCGAGCGGTGGAGCCTGTCCCGCACGCAGCTCGACGAGTTCGCCGTGGCCTCGCACGAGAAGGCCGCCGCCGCGCAGGACGCCGGGTTCTTCGCCGGGCACATCGTCCCCGTGACCACCCCGGACGGAGTCTTCGACGCCGACCAGGGCATCCGCCGCGGCAGCACCGTCGAGGGGTTGGCCGGTCTCAAGACCCCGTTCAAGTCCGACGGCGTGATCCATGCCGGCAACGCCTCGCAGATCTCCGACGGCTCGGCGGCGATCCTGGTGATGAGCGAGGAGGCGGCCGCCAGGTACGGCTGCACCCCGATCGCCCGCGTCCACACCGCCACGCTCGCCGGTGACGACCCGGTCATCATGCTCACCGCTCCGATCCCCGCCACGGCCAAGGCGTTGGAGAAGTCCGGACTGTCGATCGACGACATCGGCGTGTACGAGGTCAACGAGGCCTTCGCCTCGGTGCCGATGGCATGGCTCGCCGAGACCGGTGCCGACCCGGCCAAGCTCAACCCCAACGGTGGTGCGATCGCTCTCGGTCACCCGCTCGGTGGCTCCGGCGCCCGCATCATGACCGACATGGTCCATCACATGAAGGCCAACGGGATCCGCTATGGCCTGCAGACGATGTGCGAGGGCGGCGGCCAGGCCAACGCCACCATCATCGAACTGCTCTGATCCGACTCCGGTCGTCCCCCGCGGCCCCGGCCTCCCTCACGGAGGTCCGGGGTCGCGGTGTTCTCGCGTCGACAAGAGCGTTCCGCACGTATCGGTCGAGGGCGGTTTCATACGGTTGTTGCAA
>NZ_JAALDX010000461.1:0-1050 GCF_014145095.1 Dietzia sp. SLG310A2-38A2
CTCCTCCTCGCCCGGCAACTCGGGCAGGGGCGCGGAGGAGACCTCACCGCGCCAGTCGGCGAGCAGCGCGGCCAGGGCGTCGGAGCCGGCGGGGCAGTCCCCCGCACCGAGGACGCCGAGGAGCTCCTCGTCACGCTCCACCGCCTCCGAGTCCGGACCGTGCGCGTCGAGCGAGGCGGCGTCGTCCCGGGTGCCGGGGTCGACATCGTCGTCGTTCATCGCCATCGCTCCTCTCCGTCCTGCTCGATCCTCGCCCGGAGCTGCTTCATGGCCCGGTGTTGGGCCACCCGCACGGCTCCGGCCGTACTGTCCACGATCTCCGCGGTCTCCTCCGCGGAGAGTCCTACGACCACTCGCAGTCGGATGATCTCCCTCTGCTTCTCGGGCAGGGTTCCCAGTAGTCGGCTCATCGCCCTGGTCACCTCGCCGTCGAGGATGTGATCCTCCGGCCCCGTCTCCGTCGAGAGCACCTCCGGGAGGTACTCCACTGGATCCGACTTGTTCCGTGCGGCGCCCCGGTGCGCGTCCGCGACCTTGTGTGCCGCGATCCCGTACACGAAGGCCATGAAGGGACGTCCCTGATCCCGGTACCCGGGCAACGCCGAGAGCACCGCGATCAACACCTCCTGTGCGACATCGTCAGCAGAAAGGTTGACCCTCTCCGCACCCCCGACGCGGGAGCGGCAATACCGCACCACCCCGGGACGGACGAGTTCGAGTACCCGCGTGGCCGCCGTACGGTCTCCTTTGACCGCGGCGGCGACGGCGAACTCCAACTCGTCTGCTGTACCTGTCATCGAATTAGGGGGGCCTCTCGTTACACGGGTGTGCTACGGGGCACGGCCTTTCTGTAGGGGTGCGACGCCGGACGTCGCGGTCTCACGTCCGGACCGTGGCGGCCGGCGGGGCGTGGGCACAGGATACTTCTGCGACCCCTGTGCGGGAGGTCATCCGGTGAGGGCCCAGCGTAGCCGCTCGGAGCCGTGCGGGACGACATCACCGGTCGCCGCACGACGAGCGGGCCCCGGTCCCGCGGATGCGGGACCGGGG
>NZ_JAALDX010000461.1:1093-5399 GCF_014145095.1 Dietzia sp. SLG310A2-38A2
CGGTCTGGAGCAGGTCAGTGAGAGTGACCGGCGTGCGAGTGCCCGCCGGATGCCTCCTGCTCGGGCTTCTCCACGATCGCGGTCTCGGTGGTCAGGACCATCCGCGCGACGGAACAGGCGTTGACGACGGCCGAGTGGGTGACCTTCACCGGGTCGATGATGCCCGCCGAGACGAGGTCGCCGTACTCGCCGGTGGCGGCGTTGAAGCCGTCCCGCGGCCCGAGGTCGGCGACCTTGCTCACGACCACGGAACCGTCCTCGCCCGCGTTGGCGGCGATCCAGAACAGCGGGGCCGACAGCGCCTTGCGGACCACGTTCACCCCGACGGCCTCATCGGCGTCGGCGGTGTCCTCGGCGAGCCGGGCGAGCGACGCCGCGGCCTGGACGAGAACGGAACCGCCACCGGCGATCACGCCCTCCTCGACGGCGGCCTTGGCCGAGTTGACCGCGTCCTCGACGCGGAGCTTGCGCTCGGTGAGCTCGGTCTCGGTGGCGGCTCCCACGCGGATGACCGCGACGCCACCGGAGAGCTTGGCGATGCGCTCCTCGAGCTTCTCGCGGTCCCAGTCCGAATCCGTGTTCTCGGCCTCGCGGCGCAGCTGTGCCACCCGGGCGTCGACGTCCGCCTGGTCGCCGTCGCCGTCGACGATGATCGTCTCGTCCTTGGAGACGGTCACACGGCGGGCGTGTCCGAGCACCTCGAGGCCGCAGTCGGAGAGCTTCATACCCAGGTCCGGGCTGACGACCTGACCCTTGAGGACGATCGCGAGATCGTCCTGGAAGGCCTTACGACGGTCGCCGAAGAACGGGGCCTTGATCGCCACGGCCTTGATGGTCTTGCGGATCGAGTTGACGACCAGCGTCGACAACGCCTCGCCGTCGACGTCCTCGGCAACGATGAGCAGAGGCTTGCCGGTCTCGGCGACCTTCTCCAGCAGCGGGAGCAGGTCCGGGAGGGAGCTGATCTTCTCGCGGTGCAGCAGGATCAGGACGTCCTCGTAGATGGCCTTCTGCTCGTCGGGGTCGGTGACGAAGTAGGGGCTGAGGTATCCCTTGTCGAAGGCGATGCCCTCGGTCACGGCGACCTCGGTGTGCAGGCCCTGGGACTCCTCGACGGACACGACGCCGTTGACACCGACGGCGTCCATGGCCTCGGCGACCATCCGGCCCACCTCGGGGTCGCGCGAGGACACGGTGGCGACCTGCGCCACCCCCTCGGACCCCGACACCGGGGTGGCGGCGGACTTGAGGAACTCCACGACGGCGGCCGAGGCCTTCTCGATGCCCTTGCCCATGGCCATCGGGTTGGAGCCGGCGGCCACGTTGCGCAGCCCCTCACGGATGAGCGCCTGTGCGAGCACCGTCGCGGTGGTCGTACCGTCACCAGCGACGTCGTTGGTCTTGGTGGCGACGCTCTTGACCAGCTGGGCACCGAGATTCGCGAACGGCTCGGAGAGCTCGATCTCGCGGGCGATGGAGACACCGTCGTTCGTGACGGTGGGGCCACCGAAGGCCTTGGCCAGCACGACGTGCCGGCCCTTCGGGCCGAGCGTGACCTTGACGGTGTCGGCGAGTTGGTCGACACCGGCGAGCATGCCCTTACGGGCCTCCTCGTCGAACGCTATCAACTTGGACATTGATGGGACTCCTGGAAGGAAGAGGGTGTTCGGGACGGACGGGTCGTACTGCGTCACAGACCGGTGAGACACCACCGCCCCGGCGGGGCCGGACACTGGCCGGCGCCACCGGGGCGGGGTTTTACCGACTCACGTCAGTCGATGACCGCGAGAACATCGCGCGAGGAGAGGATCAGGTACTCCTTGCCCTCGTACTTGATCTCGGTTCCGCCGTACTTGGAGTAGATGACCTTGTCCCCCTCCTTGATGTCCATGGGGATGCGGTCGCCGTCCTCGTCGAAGCGGCCCTTGCCGACCGCGACGACGGTGCCCTCCTGGGGCTTCTCCTTGGCGGTGTCCGGGATGACGAGGCCGGACGCCGTGGTGGTCTCGGCAGCGGTGGCCTCGACGAGAATCTTGTCCTCAAGCGGCTTGATCGCCACGATGGATCCTCCGTGTGTAGATGGCTGGTGTGTTCAGGGGGCGGGGCACCGGGGTGGCGTCGTCGCGGGTGACGCGACCGGGTCCATGCCTATTGGCACTCTATATGCGCGAGTGCCAGCACTCAAGTGTCCCGGGTGCACGATTCGACCCCGTTCGCGGATGGCGAACACCGCCGGCCCACACACGCCCGGTTCGGGACCAGGACGCGCGCGCGGCCCCCGCGTACGATCAGCGGGAAGTCCCGCCACCCCCGGGAGGAGTAGACGCCCATGTCCCGTACCCCATCCGGTGACGCGGACGCGCCTGACGGGCCGGGTCCGGGGGACCCCGCCCGCGATTCCCACGCCGGTCCCCCCGACGTCAACGGGACAGCACTCGCCGCGGTCGTGTTGGCGGTGGGCAACGTCGTCTTCGGGTCCTTCCTGGGACTGTTCCTGCCCGTCCTCCCCGCGGTCTTCGCGCTCGCGTCGGTCCTGCTCGGCCATCTCGCCCTGGCCAGGATCCGTCGGACCGGACAGGCCGGACGCGGTCTCGCCCTCACCGCCCTCGCGGTGGGATACCTGTGGCTGGCCGTGATCACACTGGTGGTCTGCGGGATGCTGCTGTTCACCGGGTACGGCTTCGCCCTGCTCGGGTTCTGACGCACCCACGTCACACCACCTGGGTCACCCCGACCGTGAGCCCCGGATCCGCTGCCACGGTCAGGGCACTCGGCTCGGCACCAGCGGCGAGGAGGGCGGACGCCACCGCCACGACCATCGCCCCGTTGTCCGTGCACAGCCGTGGACGGGGGACCCGGAGGCGGATTCCGGCCGCGGCGCACCGCTCCGCCGCCAGCTCCCGCAGTCGGGAGTTCGCCGCGACTCCCCCGCCGATGAGCAGGGTCCCCACCCCGAAGTCGACGCAGGCACGCACGGCCTTCATGGTGAGCACGTCCGCCACGGCCTCCTGGAAGGACGCGGCCACGTCGGCCACCTCGAGGTGCGACCCGTCGCGCTCGGCGGCCTCGATCCGGCGCGCGACCGAGGTCTTGAGTCCGGAGAAGGAGAAGTCGTGTCGAGCATCCCGGGGTCCGGTCATCCCGCGTGGGAAGGGGATGGCCGCCGGGTCCCCGGACGCCGCGAGCCGATCGATCACCGGACCGCCCGGGTATCCCAACCCCAGGAGCCTCGCGACCTTGTCGTAGGCCTCCCCCGCCGCGTCGTCGACCGTCGAGCCGAGTTCCACCACCGGATCCGTGAGCGACCGCACGTGCAGGAGCTGGGTGTGTCCACCGGAGACCAGAAGCGCCACGCACTCGTCGAGTGGTCCGCCGTCGAACCCGGCCACGGCGACGTGCCCCACCAGGTGGTTGATCGCGTAGAACGGTCTGCCCCACGCGGCGGCGTAGGCCTTGGCCGCCGAGGAGCCCACCAGCAGTGCACCGGACAACCCGGGACCGATGGTCGCGGCCACGGCGTCGGGTCGGTCCACACCCGCCTCGGCGAGCGCTGCGCGCACGGTCGGGACGAGCGCCTCGAGATGCGCGCGGGAGGCGATCTCGGGCACCACGCCGCCGAAGCGCGCGTGCTCGGACATCGACGAGGCCACCACGTCGGCGAGCAGCTCCGCACGCCCGTCGTCGTGTACCCGTGCGACCGCCACGCCCGTCTCGTCGCACGAACTCTCGATCCCCAGTACGGTCCTCACGAGCCGTCCCCTCCTCCCGCGTCGGGTCCGCGGCGCGCCGGACGCACCATCAGGTGCGCGTCGGCCATGCTCGGACGGTAGTACCTGGGTCGCAGCCCCACCACCTCGAAACCGTGGGCCTCGTAGAGCGTGCGGGCCGGGACGTTGTCGGTACGTACATCCAGGAGGACGGGCGCCGCCTCCGCATCCGCCACGGCGAGCAGCCGACGCAGCATCGTGCGCCCGATCCCCCGGCCCCGGTAGGCGGGGTCGACGCCGATGGTGTGGACCTCGAACTCCCGGTCCCCCTCCCGCCCGAGCGCCGCCAGCACGGCGTAACCGACCAGTGTGTCCGCCGACCGGGCGGCCAGACAGGTGGTGTGCCCGGAGCCGATCTCGGACAGGAACGAGGCGGCCGACCACGGTCCGTCACCGCGGAACAGCACTCGTTCGAGTTCCGCGCACCGCATCGCGTCACCCGCGACCAGCGGATCGTAGACGACGCCGTCCGCGGCGGACCCGCCCGGCACCGGACCGCTCACCGTCGTGGCCCTCCGGGGTCGACGCCCCGCAACGCC
>NZ_JAALDX010000462.1:0-1728 GCF_014145095.1 Dietzia sp. SLG310A2-38A2
CCGGCCGACCGGATCATCCGCTCGGTGAGCTGGGCGTCGGCCTCGTCGGCGAGCGGGTGCAGGCTTCGCGCCCCCTCGGCGACCAGCCGCCCGCCCACGTACACGTGGGTGAGGTTGCGCAGCGAACACGCCAGGACGTACGTCGCCACCGGGTCCCAGATAGGGCCGGTGGCCGGGGCGGTGGGGTCCACGACCAGCAGGTCGGCGTGCTTGCCCACCTCGATGCTGCCGATCCGGCCGGACAGGCCGAGCGCCTCCGCGCCCCCCAGGGTGTGCATCCGCAGCACCTCGTGGGCGGCCAGCACCGAGGCGTCGGAGTGCACGGCCCGCTGCGTGTAGAGGCCGATGCGCATGTTCTGGAACGGGTCGGAGACGTCGGTGCAGGACTGGTCGTCCAGACCCATCCCCACGCGGATGCCCGCGGCCCGGTACCCGGTGACGTCGGCGATGCCGGAACCCAGCCGGCCGTTGGAGGTGGCCTGCCAGATCACCGCGGAGTCCGTCTCGGCCACCCGTCGCACCATGTGCTCGGTGGGGTGGACGAAGTGACCGAAGGAGAAGTCCGGGCCCAGCACCCCGGCGTGGTCGTACCAGTCGAACTTGGCCCGCTGCACCTCGAGGTGCTCGGCGGTCTCCACGAAGTGCGCCTGATTTCCCACGCCGTGGGTGGCCATGGCGTGCCGCTCGCGTTCGGCGGTGACCGGCGACGACGACCACTGCACCGACCCGAACACCGAGCCACCCAGATCCAGCGCCGGTGGCACCGTGCGTCGGCGATGCTCGGTGACGTGGGCGAACGCCTCGAAGCACTCGGTCTCGGGGAGTTGCTCGTCGTCCAGCCGGGTCGAGGTGACGCACCGCAGTCCCGAGTCGGCCTGCGCGTCGATCTGTCGCGTGAGGAACTCGACGTCGTGGACCCGCTCGGCGACCAGGGTGGAGCTGGCGTGGTCGAACACCGCCACCACCCGGCTCTGGGTGAAGTTGTAGGCGCTGGTCACGCCGTTGCGCAGGAAGTCCAGGCAGCCGGCGAGGGTGAACCAGTACAGGTCCTCGGCCTCGGCCCCGACCATCATCTCGCCCATCCGAGAGACCCACCCGTAGAGCGTGTCGTCAGGGGCGATGCCGCGCATCCCGGCGGTGAACAGGTGGCTGTGCGCGGAAACGAACCCGGGCGCCAGGATCGACCCGCCCAAGTCGTGGACAGTGCCGGGCAGGCCGGGCGGCGGGTCACCGGGACCCAGCCCGGCGATCAGCCCGTCCTCGTCGACGTGGACCCAGCCGTGGAACCACTGCGGGGCGTCGGCTGCGATCGTCGCTGGGGTCGTCGCCACGGGGATGACGAGCGCATCGGTGAAGGTGATCATGAGGGGGTCTCTCGTTCTCGGGGCGGCGGCAAGGGCTGGGCGCGCGGACGGCGCGGCGTGTCAGCCCGGCAGGTCCTCGGCCAGCCAGCCGCCGGGACGGAGGTGGAACCGTCGGCGGTGTGAGGGTGCGTCGGGTTCGCCTCGCCAGAACGTCACCGTCTCGGGCCTCAGGCGGTATCCGGTCCAGGTGTCGGGCGGGTCCTGCGGGGTGGGCCCGTGCCGGGCGACGGCCTCCGTCCACACCTCCCGGCGACCGGCCGGGGGCAGGGCCGCCGTGGTTGGACTGTTGGTCCAGGCCAGGAGCTTGAGGTATGGGGTCCGGTCGCGATAGGTGCCGAGCTGCTCGCCGTCGTCCGTGGGCGCA
>NZ_JAALDX010000462.1:1862-7787 GCF_014145095.1 Dietzia sp. SLG310A2-38A2
CTGGGAGCGCGAATCCGTGTGGAAGGTCGGCCCGTCGGGGGTGACTCCGGAGATCAGGAGGTGCCGGCACCGCGGCGTGCCGTCCGGGTCGACGGTGGCCAGTACACCCAGTGGTGGGTCGCGGGGATCCACGTCGAGCCAGGCCACCATCGCGGCCAGCGGATCATCGCCAGGTTCCGGCACGGTGGCCTCCGCCGCCGTGGGTTCCTCGCCCGCCCAGGTCTCGGGCAGTTCGGCGGCCGTCATCGCGCGCCTCCGGCTGCCGCGACGGCCCCGAGGTCGGCGGAGAGGTCGGCGCCCGGGACCCCACGCGCCGGATCGAAGACCGCGATCTCCGCGAGCGCACCGACCACGGTGGCCACGTGATCGGCCACCAGCCTGGCCCCGGTGTCGGGGTCGGCGCCGGTGGGGTCACCGATCACCCCGGTGTCGGACAGGTCGTCGGCCAGCCAGCCGAACTTCACGGGCCCCGTGAAGCCGATGTGCTGGCACCCGGCCAGCCCGGTGGGGACCCTGGCCTCGGCAACGGACATGTCGACGAGTTCCGGGCGCAGGTGGAGCATCATCGACGTCTCGGCCCACCCGGCGTGGATCCCCATCCCGAGTTCGGTGGGGCCCGGGTTCGCCCGACCGGCGTACAGGAAGGTCCGCAGGCCGCTGCGCCTGCGCAGTTCCCGGAGCGCCACCTCCAGCAGGGCGGAGTTGCCGCCGTGGCAGTTGACGAAGAGCACGCGGCCGAACCCGCTGGCACGCAGCGCCGAGCCGAGTTCACGCACCTGGGAGAGCAGGGTGTCCGCGGTGATCCACATCGCTCCGGGGAACGAGGAGTGCTCGTCGCTCTTGGTGTACCCGAGGGCGGGCATGAGCCAGGCGTCGACCGCTCCCTCAACGCCCGTCCCCTCCCCGTCAGCGGCGGCGGCAGCGGCGGCGGCCACCGCCCGGGCGGCCACCTCCTCGGCCACGATCAGGTCGGTGGCCAGGGGCAGGTGGGGGCCGTGGGGTTCGATCGCGCCTGCGGGGATGACGGCCACGGGATCGCCCCGGCCCACCCGCGCGGCCTCGACGGTGCTCAGGTCCGCATAGCGCCGTGCGGGCCCGATCATTCCTCCCACCGCCCGGGGTTGAGCAGGCCGTGGGGGTCTGTCCGGGCCGCCAGCGCCCGCACCTCCTCGGTGCCGTGGTCCACGCGGTACTGGTGCGGTGAGTGCACCCTCACGCCCAGCTCCTCCAGGACCGGCACGCCCGCGTAGGCGGCCTCCGGGTCGGTGTAGTGCCCGTTGAGCATTCCGAACATCCGGCCGTGGCCGGCCTCGAGGTGCAGGGTCCCGCCCGGGTAGACGGCCTCGACCTCGTCCAGCCGCTCCACCAGCGCGTCACCCTGGCATTCCATGTGGAACCACGTATCCGGTTCCGCCTTCTGCAACCAGTGGGTGGGGTGGTTGTAGGACAGGGTCGAGACCTTGATGGACTCGTTGACCCCCTTGCGCACCGCCTCGACCACTCCCCCCGCCTCGGTGACCAGGGCGCTCACCTCGTCCACGATCGAGGCGTCGACGATCGTGCGGAGGCTCGCCCGACCGGGCGGGATGGCCTCGTCGGGGGGCAGGCAGCCGGCCACGTGGGCACCGTCGGCCGAGCAGAGCCGCGGGGCCGGGTCGAGCCGGTGGATCCGCGGGACCACGGCGAAGGCGTCGTGGTGGTCGTCGAAGCTGGCGTAGACGCAACGCCAGTCCTGGAGGGGTTCGATCCGCACGGTGGCGCGGACGATGATCCCCGCGACCCCGTAGGTGTGCACGAACGGCTGGGCGTCCTCCCCGGTCAGGTGCACGATCTCGGCGTCGGGGTGGGCGAAGACCACGTCGAGCGCCTCGACGA
The DNA here is from genome assembly GCF_014145095.1 of Dietzia sp. SLG310A2-38A2. Taxonomy (GTDB): domain Bacteria; phylum Actinomycetota; class Actinomycetes; order Mycobacteriales; family Mycobacteriaceae; genus Dietzia. The sequence goes on from NZ_JAALDX010000462.1 coordinate 3,738, forward strand.
ACCCCTCGTGGTTGCGGCCGTGGACGATCGTGCCCGTCCCGGCGGACCCTCCGGCCAGGAAGCCCCCCAGCGTGGACTGCACGGTCGAGGGGTACATCCACAGCTGCGACCCGTCGCGGGCGAGCCGCTTCTCCAGACTCATCATGCGAACGCCGGCCTCGGCGGTCACCGTCCCTGCCTCCGCGTCCACGTCGTCGATGCCCCGCAGCGCGGTCAGATCCAACACGAGCCCCCCGTGCAGCGGGACCACCTGCCCGTAGTTGCCGGTGCCCTTTCCCCGTGAGGTGATGGGGACCCCGCGGCGGACCGCGGCGCGGACGATCGGCGGGACCTGTTCGACGCTGGTGGGCCGGGCGACCACCTCGGGGCGGCCGATCGGCCACTGCGCACGCAGGATCGGACTGAGGTACGAGCCGTCCTGGGAGGCCTTGTCGAGGCTGCGGTCGTCGGTGAGGACGAGGTCGGGGCCGAGCAGGTCGCTCAGGTCCTCGACGAGTCCGGCCACGTCCGGGGTCGTGGCGACCGTCGGCGACGCCGTCTGGGTCTCGCTCACTGGGGTGCCTTCCTGTATCGGGTGGTCACTGGGGGGATCAGTTCATCCCGATGGCCGGGTCGATGAAGCGGTTGGTGGCGATGGTTTCCGGTGCCACGTCCTCGGCGATCGCGACATCGGCGGCCTCGTAGATGCCCGTGACCATCCCGACGATCTCGGCCAGTCGTTCCTCGTCGAAGTTGCCGACCGTCGAGTCGGGACCGTTGCCGACGATCTCCCGATCGAGCATGGCCTCGACGGCGAAGTCCGCCAGTTCGGCGCTGTAGACCCAGCCGGTGTTGAACTGCTCGACGGCGTCGACGATCACCGCGTTGGTGCGGTCCGGGTCCGAGAAGTACTCGACCTCGGCCTGCTGCAGGACGGGCACGAGCATCTCGAGACACGCCGAGTTGTCCTCGAGCTCGGCGGAGCGCACCGCCATCATGGACTTGTAGATCGGGTATCCGGTGTCGTGGAGCAGCTCGTAGGCCACCGGCTTGCCCCACTCGGCGACCTCGTTCTCATAGATGAACGGCTCGGCGCTGGCGTAACCCTGCTGCGCCACCGACCCGCCCGCTGCCACGAAGTTGGACGGCGACCCGTCATAGCTTCCGTCGACCTGCTCGGGATCCAGGCTGCCCTCGCCGGTGAGGTAGTCCATGTACGCGTTGCCCTCGAAGTACAGGACGCGGGTCCCCTCGTCCTTGAGGTCGGCGATGCGCGCCACGTCCGGGTAGGTCTCCGGGTCCCACATGATCATCTGCGGGTTGATGTCCAGCGGGGCGAAGACCCCGACCGTCGGGTTGTTGAGGGAGTTCTGCACGGCCTGGTCGGAGTCCACGTACCCGAGCATGATGTCGGTGTCCTGGTACATCTGCGCGGTGACCTGCTGGAAGCCGATCGCCGGCCCGCCGGAACGGATCTCCACGTCCACGCCGGTGTACTCCCCCGAGGCGAACAGCGGTCCCGAGACCGACTTGGCGCCGGCGTCGATCGTCGGATCCGGTCCCAGCAGCTCGTAGAGGTGGCCGTGCTCGGCCTCCGGATTCCAGTCGGTCTGGACCACCACGGTGGCGGGGCAGCTCTCGCTGAGGTCCACGGCCCCGATCTCCCCGCTGTAGCCGGACGCGGCCTCGGTGGACTCGGAGTCGGAACCACCACAGGCGGTCAGTGTGGCGGCTCCGAGGGTGCACAGGGCGGCCACGGAGAGCACGGTCCTGGTGGTGTGGATGCGGCGCATGGGGGTCTCCTCCCGGGGGCCGGATCCGGCCTCCCGTATTGACGTGATCAATATCTATAGTGAAGCGGTGCTTCGTTTCCGTTGTGTTGCCGGTCGGGCAGGTGTGGGTTAAGGCCGAGCGGATGCGGGGTGCAGCCGTGGCGCGACTCTCGGCGTCACCGCTGGTCGTCGGCGTTGTACCACCGGCCCACCACCTTGCGGGAGAGCAACCCGAAGGCCAGGAACACCAGCACGCCGAGCAGCGACGCGAGCAGGATGGAGGCGAACAGTTCCGGCGACTGTAGCCGGGCTCTATAGGTGTCGATGAGGATGCCGATCCCGGGGTCCCCCTGTTTGAAGAAGAAGTCGCCGACGATAGCGCCCACCACGGACAACCCGGCCGCCACCCGCAGACCCTCGAAGAGGGCGGGCAGAGCGGCCGGCGCCTCGAGCTTGCGCAGCACGGTCAGCCGACCGGCGTGGTGGAGCTTGAACAGACGCCGCAGCCCCGGGTCCACCGACTTGAGACCGAACAGCGTGTTGGACACGATCGGGAACAGGGCGATCAGCACGCAGACGAACACCCGCGCGGTGAACCCGAAACCGAACCAGAAACCGATGAGCGGCACCAGCGCGAGGATCGGGATGCACTGCAGCACCACGGCGTACGGGAACAGCGAGCGCTCCGCCCAGGTCTCCTGGCTCATCAGGATCGCCCACACCACCCCGATCACGAACGCGATCGCCAGGCCTGTCAATGCCACGACCGTTGTCCGCCCCAGCGCCTCGAGCATGGCCGGGAGGTTGGGTCCCAGGAAACCGTCGGTGATCACGACGTGCGGCGGGGGCAACAGGAACCTGCGGGCGGGTTCGAGCACCACGTAGCTGACGAAGTACCACAGCCCCAGGAAGGCGGCCAGGACGACGAGCGGGCCGCCGATGCGCACGAGTGCGCCGTCCGCGGAGATCCGGCGCCGCCCGGTCTCGGCCGAGGTTGGTGCGGTGACCGTGGTCGCCCCGCTCGTTGGCGGGGTGTCGGACCCGGGGGCCGTGTCGGTGTCGGCCGTGGTGCTGCCGGCAGCGGTGGTGGTGGTGGTGTTCATCAGTGTGCCTCCTCCAGAGCCTGGGAAACCTCGCCGACGAGGTTGATGTAGTCGGCCGAATACCGGACCTCGGGGTCGCGGGGGACGTCGAAGGGGACGTCGACGGTGTGGACGATGCGACCGGGGCGCCCGGACATGACGACGACCCGGGTGGACAGGTACACGGCCTCGGCGACCGAGTGGGTGATGAACAGTCCGGCGAACCGCTTGGCCGCGAACAGCCCCAGCAGCTCGTCACCGAGGCGCTGCCGGGTGATCTCGTCGAGCGCCCCGAACGGCTCGTCGAACAGGAACAACTCGGGCTCGAGGGTCAGCGACCGGGCGAGCGACACCCGCATCTTCATGCCGCCGGACAGCTCGCGGGGAAGGGAGTGCTCGAAGCCGGACAATCCCACGAGGTCGATCGCTTCCTGCGCCCGCCGTCGCCGATCGGCCTTGCCGATCCCGTCGAGCTCGGCCAGCATCTCGACGTTCTGGGCCACCGTGCGCCACGGCAGCAGCGTGGCGTCCTGGAAGACGTACCCCACCCGGTCGGTGCCGGTCTGCATGTAGCCGTCGGTGTGGGCCGCCAACCCGGAGGCCAGTCCGAGCAGCGTGGACTTGCCGCAGCCGGAGGGGCCCACCACGCTGACGAACTCACCGGCCCCCACGCGCAGGTCCACGCCCTCGAGCGCGCGGGTGCCGTTGGGATAGGTCACCCCGACGTCGGAGAAACCGAGGATCTCGCTACCCGGCCGGAGGACGGGGCGGGCTGGGGTGGTCATGGTGCCTCCTGGAGGTCGGACGAGCGGATTGAGGCCTGTGTGAGGAACGGGTCGACGACGACGGCGGCCCTCGCTGACACCACGCGCCCCGCCCGCAGCACGATCCGGTCCGCGGGAGCGTCTGCGATCACGTCGTCGAGCCCGCTCGCACGCACCAGCAGCAGGTCGGCGCGGCGGCCGGGAACAGGGCCGGCGGGCGGCAGCCCCATGACGTCACGGGCGCCGTCGGAGACCAGCTGCCATGCGGTGTCCATGTCCAGGTGGGCAGCTACGACGAGCAACATCGCCGTCTCGATCGCGTCGGAACGACCGACCGGGTTGAACGGGTCGCGCACGTTGTCCGCGCCCGCACCCACGGTCACGCCGCCGTCCAGCAACGCCCGCACGGGGGGCAGCCCGCGCGGCGTAGACGTGCACTCCGCCCGACCCTGA
>NZ_JAALDX010000463.1 GCF_014145095.1 Dietzia sp. SLG310A2-38A2
GCCCGAGCGGATGACCGCGCGCCGGTTCTGGGTCCGCCACGCCGCGGACGCGCGGGGCGCGGTGATCCTGGACGACGGCGCGGTGCGTGCCGTCACCGGTTCCCGGCGGTCGCTGCTGCTGGCGGGGGTGACCGGTGTCGACGGGTTGTTCCACTTCGGTGACGTGATCGAAATGCGCGATACCGCCGGTGACACCGTCGCCAGGGGGATCGCCCAGTACGACTCGATCGAGGTGCGCTCTCGGTTGGCCGAGCGCGCGTCGGGCACCGGCGTCACGGGCCAGGGGCGTCCCCTCGTGCACGCCGATGACCTGGTGGCGCTGTGATGATCCTGTGGCGCTCTGACGACCCTGTGGCGCTCTAGAGGTCGATCCCGCCCTCGGTGTGGACCGGGGTGACCGTGCCCTCGGCGAGGTTGTACAGCGCACCGACGATCGCGGTGCGTCCCTGGACGATCGCGCGGTCCACGGCCGCGGACTTCTCGCGGATCGCCTTGACCGCCTGGCGCACGTTCTCGATCACGATGTCCTCGTACCCGGCCCCGGGGTCCCGCCGGGCCTCGAAGACGGCCGGGGCGATCCGCTCCACCACGTCGCGCAGGTATCCCAACGGGGTGGTGTGGGTGTCGACGGCGTTGATCGCCGCACCCACGGCGCCACACGAGGTGTGCCCGAGGACCACGGTGAGGGGGATGCCGAGCATCTCCACCCCGAACTCGATCGAACCCAGCACCGAGGGGTCGACGATGTGGCCGGCGTTGCGGATGACGAACAGGTCGCCGAGTCCCTGGTCGAAGACGACCTCGGCGGGCACCCGCGAGTCGGAGCAGCCGAAGACCATTCCGAAGGGATGCTGCTCGCCGGCGAGTTCGGCGCGGCGCGCGGGGTCCTGGTGGGCGTGCAGACCCGCACCGTCGACGTAGCGGCGGTTCCCGTCGAGTAGTCGCTGCAGTGCGGCGTCGGGGGTCAGCTCTGTGCTCATCCCTGCAGTCTGCCGCCCTGCTCGTGTAGTTCTCCTACAGGGCCCGGTCGACGAGGGTCAGCACCTCCACGCAGTCGCCGTCGACCGTCAGCGTGGCCTCGGCGTGCGCCCGGGTGTGGCCGCGGTTGACCACGGCCACGGGGGTGCCGGTGGTCACCGCGCGCCGCACGAACCGGTATCCCGACCGGACGGTGAGGGAGGACCCCACGACGACGACGAGGTCGGACCCGTCGACCAGGGCGTTGGCCTCCGCCACGCGCTGCGCCGGGACGTTCTCCCCGAAGTAGACGATGTCGGGCTTGAGCACTCCCGAGCACCGGCGGCAGTCCACCATGCGGAAGTCCGCGGTGTCGTCGAGGACGGCATCGGCGTCCGGGGCGACCTCGATGGCCCCGCGAGTGGCCACGCGCTCAGCGAATCCGGGGTTGAGACGGTCGAGGTCCTCGTGCAGGGCCCATCTGCTCTGGCGCAGCCCACAGTCGAGGCAGGTCACCACGGCGTAGCTGCCGTGCAGGTCCACGAGCCGGCGGCTGCCGGCCTTGAGGTGGAGCAGGTCCACGTTCTGGGTGATGACCCCGCTGACCAGCCCCCGACGCTCCCAGTCGGCCAGTAGCGCGTGGGCCGCGTTGGGCCGGGCGGCCTCCATGTGTCGCCAGCCCAGGTGGTTTCGGGCCCAGTAGTGGCGGCGGAACCCGGGGTCGCCGACGAACTGCTGGAAGGTCATGGGGGTCCGGGCGGGGGAGTCGGGGCCGCGGTAGTCGGGGATCCCGGAGGGGGTGGAGATCCCCGCCCCGGTGAGGATCGCGGCCCTCCGGCCCCGCATGAGGTCGGCCAACGCGGCCGCCCGCGCCGGCAGGTCCCGGTCCGGGTCGGT
>NZ_JAALDX010000045.1 GCF_014145095.1 Dietzia sp. SLG310A2-38A2
GATCAGCGCGGGGACGTCCTGCCGGGCGCGGGCGCCGTAGGACCCCTTGATCTGGATCTTGCGGCGCACGACCCGCGCGAGGTCGACGTCCAGCACCGTTCCGGCCGGCGGGATGCCCACCACCACGACCCTGCCACCCTCGCGTGCGATGTCCGTGGCCTGGCGCGTGGTGGCGGCCGACCCGAGGGCCTCGAAGGCGGCGTCGACGCCCCTGCCGCCGGTGATCTCCATGACCGCCTCGGTCGCATCGACCTCGCGCGAATTGATGGTATGCGTGGCGCCCATGCGCCGTGCCAGGGCGAGCTTCTCCTCGTCCACGTCGATGGCGATGACGGATTCGGCACCGCTCACCGCGGCCAGCTGGACGATGTTCTGCCCGACGCCGCCCACGGCCACGACCGCGACCGACTCCCCGGTGCGCACGTCCCCGACGTTCCGCACGGCACCGTAGGCGGTGAACAGCGAGCATCCCAGGATCGCCGAATCCGACAGGTCCAATTCCTCGGGGAGGGCGAACACCGCGGTGGCGGGAGTGACGCTGTACTCCGCGAGCCCGCCCATCGAGTACATCGATAGCGGCTCACCCGTCGCACGGTGAAGGCGCGTCTCGCCGTCGTAGAGGGTGCCGCGCAGCCGGTTGTACTCGAAGAACGTGGAGCACAGATCCTCCATCCCGCGGGCGCAGTTCTCGCACGTCCCGCACGGCATGATGAACGAGCCCACTACACGGTCGCCCGGACGCACGTTGGTCACCCCCCGGCCGACCTCGGCGACCACACCCGACACCTCGTGACCGAGAACTCCGGGCAGCGGGAACCCGACCTCGCCTTTCATCACGTGCAGGTCGGTGTGGCACACCCCGCACGCGGTGTTGTGGATGAGGACTTCTCCCTGTCGGGCGACGGGGACGGGGATCTCCTCGATCACCAGTGGGGATCCGGTCTCGACACACACCGCAGCCTTCTTGACGCCGACTGTACTCAGTGGTCGCGGCCGAGGAGCTCGTCCGAGATGATCCGCATCTGGATCTCGCTGGTGCCCTCGAAGATGCGGGTCAGCCGGGCATCGCGCCAGTGTCGCTCCACTTGGAAGTCGGTCGTGTATCCGGCCCCGCCGTGGATCTGGACGCCCTGGGACGTCACCCGCTCTGCCATCTCCGTGGCCACGAGCTTGCACATGGCGGCCTCGAGCGAGCAGCGGCGGCCGGAGTCGATGGCCGTTGCCACCGAGTACATGAGCTGACGGGCGGCCTCGATGTCGGCGGCCATCCTGGCGATCTCGAAGCGCAGGTACTGGAACTCGCCGATAGGTCGGCCGAACTGCTCGCGGGTGGCGACGTAGGCGATGGAGTCCTCCAATGCCGCCCGGGCCAGACCGATCGCGCGGGCGGCGGTGTGGGCGCGGCCGACCTCCAGTCCGGAGACCGCCAGGTAGAAGCCCCTGCCCTCCTCGCCGAGCAGCGCCGAGGCGGGCAGACGGAACTCGTCGAAGGACAGCTCCCAGGTCTGCCAGCCGAAGTATCCGATCTTGCGGACGGGGTTTCCGGTGATCCCTGCGGGGAACACGCCGCGATCCTTCTCCACCAGGAAGGCGGAGATGCCGCGGTGGGGTTTGGCCGGGTCCCGGTTCGGGTCGGTACGGGCGAACAGCACGAGGTAGTCCGCCTGGTCGGCGTAGGTGCACCACATCTTGGTGCCGTTCACCACCCACTCGTCGCCCTCGCGGACGGCTCGGCAGGAGATGTTGGCGACGTCGGAGCCCGCCTCGGCCTCCGACAGAGCGTAGGCGCCCAGCCATTCGCCGCGGGCGACGCGGGGGAGCAGACGCGCCTCCTGCTCGGGCGTGAACCCGCCGCCCATACCGTTGCCGCGGGCGAGGAGCCCGGAGACCGACAGCCAGCCGCGGGCGAGCTCCTCGGCGACCAGGCAGTACTCGAACACGCCCAGGCCGAGCCCGCCGTGCTCCTCGCCGATCATGATGCCGAAGAAGCCCATGTCGGCCATCTTCTGCCGGAGCTCGTCGGGGATGTCTCCCTTCTCCGGGTCGAGGCGGTTCGCGACGGGCAGGACCTCCCTGGCGGTGAAGTCGCGGGCCAGGTCCCGGATCGCGAGCCGCTCCTCCGTGAGGTACTCAGGGACACCGTCGCGGGCGGCGGGCTTGTGGGTCACGCCTCACACCTCTCGGGCGGTGGGGTGATCGGCGGTGGGGTGGTCGGCGGTGGGGTGATCGGCGGTGGCGGGGCGTTCTGTGGTGAGGCGATCGGTGTCAGCGCCGAGGTCCGGCGCGGGACCGGTGGTCAGATGCCGGCCGTCGAAGGTCGCGGGGTGGGCGGCCGCGAGGTACGAGCCGATCCCCGGCTGATCCAGTGGGGAGAACAGCGGGTTGGCCTCGAGATCGCCCTCCGCCACCACCTGGTCGAACGTGCGGTACCGCTCGTGCAACACCACCGAGTCCTCCAGCGCCCGCGTGACCTCGGCTGTGGTGTGGCTGGAGAACCATCGGGCGAACAGGGCGGACAGGACCTCGCGGTAGGAGTACCTGTCGGCCTCGGTGCCGAAGTCGGCGCCGGTGGCCGACTCGAGGGCGTCGACGGCGTGCCGGGTCCCGGTCACCCGGGCCAGGTCGTGGAAGTGCCTGGTGGTCAGGGCGACCACCATCACACGGCCCCCGTCGGCGGTGGCGAAGTCCTTCCCGAACGTGCCGTAGACGTAGTTGCCGACGGCGGGCCGGGATGAGCCGTCCACCTGCGGCTCGGTGAGGTAGCCCAGTGCGCCGGCGGTGGCCAGGGCGACGTCGTCCAGTGGGAGGACGATCCGTCGGCCCCGGCCGGTCCTCTCGCGTTCGCGGACGGCGGAGACCACCGCCAGCGCCGCATGGAGACCCGCGGCGACGTCCCAGGCGGGCAGGGCGTGATTGACCACCTGCCCTATGCCCCGTCCGTCGACCTGCTCGCCGACCCGCCCGCCGTCCCGACCGGTGATCGCGGGGAACCCGACGGCGGCGTTGACGGTGTA
>NZ_JAALDX010000004.1 GCF_014145095.1 Dietzia sp. SLG310A2-38A2
TCGCCAGCACACTGGGCCCATGCGCGCGACACAACGACAGATCATCGACGCCCTCGGCGTCCGTCCCCGGATCGACCCCGCCGAGGAGGTGGAGCGTCGGGTCCGGTTCCTGGCCGATTACCTGGGCGCGAGCGGGGCGAAGGGCTTCGTGCTCGGGATCTCGGGCGGCGTGGACTCGTCGCTGGCCGGGCGGCTGGCGCAGCTGGCGGTGGAGAGGGTCCGCGCCGACGGCGGCGAGGCGGTCTTCGTGGGGATGCGCCTGCCCTACCGAGTGCAACACGACGAGCACGACGCGGTGGCGGCCGTGGAGTTCGTGGACGCCGACGAGACCCTCACGGTGAACGTCGCCGCGGGCGTGGACGGGCTCAACGGCGAGATCCGGCAGGCCACCGGCGAGGAGCTGACGGACTTCACCAAGGGGAACACCAAGGCCCGCCACCGCATGGTCGCGCAGTACGCCGTGGCCGGGGACCGCGGGCTGCTGGTGATCGGCGCCGACCACGCGGCCGAGAACGTCACCGGGTTCTTCACCAAGTTCGGCGACGGTGCCGCCGACCTGCTGCCCCTGTCGGGCCTGGACAAACGCCAGGTCCGGGAACTGCTCCGCCACCTGCAGGCGCCGCAGCAGCTGTGGGACAAGGTGCCCACCGCCGACCTTCTCGACGAGGCCGAGGGCCAGACCGACGAGGAGGAGCTGGGGATCAGCTACGACGCCATCGACGACTACCTCGAGGGTCGCGAGGTGCCCGAGGAGGCGGCCCGGCTGATCGAGGAGGCGTGGCACCGCAACCGACACAAGCGCACCACCCCGGTCGAGGTGGCCGACACCTGGTGGCGACCGGCTGGGAGGGCCGGCGAGCGGACCGGCGAGCAGGACGGCCGGCGGACGGCGCTGGTGGTGATCGACATGCAGAACTCGTACTTCGAGTTCCCCGAACTGGCGGCGGTGCGGGACGAGCTGGTCGGCTCGGTCAATGAGCTCATCCGCGCCGCCCACGAGGCCGAGCGCCCGGTGATCCTGGTGCGGACGGAGCACGCCGAGGACCGCTCCACCTGGACCCTCAACATGCTCGAGGACGACCAGGGTTTCGCGTTCCCCGGCACCGGGCAGGCGCGGTTCCTCGACGGGCTCGAGACCGGAGGCCACGTGGAGGTGGTCAAGACCCGGGACAGCGCGTTCTTCCGGACCGATCTGAGAGCCGAGCTGGACCGGCTCGGCGCGAGCCACCTCCTCGTGTGCGGCGTGTCGACACACAGCTGCGTGGCGCAGACCGCCATCGACGGCTTCGCCGAGAACCTGCACGTGGCGGTGGCCCGGGGTGCCATCTCGTCGGACAACCCGCCGCTGTCGGAGGCGCTCCTGGAGTTCCTCCAGGACCAGATGCGCCAGCCGCTGCTGGACCAGACGCAGAGCCTGGAGCTGCTGCGCACCGGCCACTGGCCCGACTGAGCGGCGCGACCGAGCGGCTCAGCGGGAACCGACCGGCCGCTTCTCCTGGCCGTCCGGGTAGCGCGCGAAGCGGGTCTCGCCGTGGGCGTGGACGGGATCGTTCCGGTCCAGGTGCCAGGTTCCGAACACGCCGGCCCGGTACTCCTCCATGGCGGTGACGATGTCCTGGCGGGTGTTGCCGACGAACGGGCCCTGTTGGACCACGGGAGCGCCGATCGGCCGGGCCTGCAGCACCAGGAACGCCGCGCCGTCTGCGCCCGCGGTCACCGTGACGGCCCCGGGGGCGAGCACGGCGGCGTCGTAACCGAGGTGCTGCGCGGCGACGGTCAGCTCGCCGCCGTAGTTGTACAGGACCCGGGTGGCGGACGGGTCGAACGCCGGGAGCTCGGTACTGACGCCGGGATCGAGGGTGACGATCCAGATGGCGAGATGGTTCTCCGGGCGCGCGGCCCACGAGTGCGGTGGCGGGTCGAGGGCGCGGACCCCGTCGACCTCCCCGGCGATCACCCGGAACCGCGCGGCGGCCCCCTCCTCACCGCGGACGATGACGGGCGTGTCCTCGGACCAGAACATGTCGAAGTACGGCTCGGCGGACTTGTCCTCGGGCGCGAGGTTGAGCCAGATCTGGAACAGCTCCATGGTGTTGGGCGCGTCGGGATCCAGCAACGGGAACATCTCCGAGTGCGAGATTCCCGCACCGGCGGTGAGCCACTGCGTGTCGCCGTGTCCGAAGCGGGCGGCGGCGCCCAGCGAGTCGGAGTGGTCCACCACACCGTCGAGCACCACCGTCACGGTCTCGAAGCCGCGGTGCGGATGCTGGGGGAAGCCGGGGACCTCTGAGCCGTGGTACATGGACCAGCCGTCCTTGCCGGAGAAGTCGCCCCCGATGGACCGGCCCTCCAGGGAGGCCGCCGGACGCATGGTCTCGCCCTCGGCCGCAGGGAACTCGTCGCGGTGGTGGACCGCGAACAGGAACGGGTCGACGCCCGGCCACTGCGCGCCGAGCGGGACTACCTGACTGATGGCGGACACTGGCTTCTCCTATGACGGGACGATGATTGCTGTCGCGTCATATAACTGCGGGCCGTTGCAGTTTGTTCCCGCCCGCGGCGGAGGCCAGGTCAGCCCCGCGCCACCACTCCGGTCACCGGGATCCGGCCGTCGACGGCCTGACGGAAGTTGAGCACCGCGCGCTGCACGTGATCGCCCGTGGAGACCACGACCGCACCGGTGGTCCCGCGCTCGCGGAAGATCCGGTCGGTGAACTGCGCGTTCTGGACCGTCGAATTGGAGTTGCCCTCCTCGGTGATCCGCCACGGCGCGATACCGGCGCCACGGAGCCAGTCACCCATCGCCCGGGCCTCCGTGCGGCCGTTCTGCGGGACGCCGCCGGTCACGATGATGCGGGCGGTGGGGTACTCCTGGGCCAGCCGGAAGCCGGTCCTCAGCCGCTCGTCGAGCACCGGCCGGATCCCCCCGTCCGGAAACAGGCCCGCGCCCAGGATCACGATGTCGGTGGTGAACGGATTGGCCGTGAGCACCGCCGGATCGTCGGTCGTGAGCACGTCCAGTCCACCGCACATCTGCAGCATCGACCGGTCGACGTTCTGGCAGCCCAGCATGGTCAGTCCGTTGTAGAGCGCGGTGCCCGACGGCATCTCCGCCGAGCCGGCGGACGCGGTGCCGGCCCCGGCGCCCAGCGCGAGTGCCGCCGCGGCCGCGACCGCGGCGAGACGGATGTGTGTCCTACGCACGATGGCGTTCCTCCCCCAAAAGCGATGTGAGTCATTTCGTGACCCGATAGTTATCGTCAGCCACGGTACCGCTGTTACCTGTGAGGCAAGATGGCCAAGAAAACCGCCAGGTAGCCTCCTCGGTATGCTCGCAGGATACGACAAGTCGACTGCCGTCCGATACCTCTCCCGAGCGGACCCCGAGTTCGCGCGGCACATCGAGTCCGTCGGTCCGTGCACCCTCACGCCCGCAACGGACGCCGGACCGCACACCCTGTTCGACCGCCTGGCCTCCTCCATCCTGTCGCAGCAGCTGTCGGTGAAGGCGGCCGCGACGATCGCCGGCCGACTCCGGGAGCGGGCGGCCGGGCCCCGTCATCTCGACCCCGTTCTCCTCGCCGACCTCTCCGACGACGATATCCGCGCGTGCGGGGTCTCCCGCCCCAAGATCGCCGCGCTCCGCGACCTGGCCGACGCGGTCGGGACCGGGCGGATCCCCACGCTGGCGGAACTGGAGGGACTCGACGACGACGAGGTGGTCGCCTCCCTGACCGCCGTCCGCGGGGTGGGCCGATGGACCGTGGAGATGCTGCTGATCTTCCTGCTGGACAGGCCCGACGTGTTCCCCGTGGCCGATGTCGGTGTGCGACGCGGATTCGAGCGGGTCACGGGGCTCGACGAACCCCCCACCGCCGCACAGATGCTCACCCGAGCCGAGAACTGGGCCCCGTACCGCTCGGTCGCCTCGTGGTATCTGTGGCGGGCGGTCGACCAGACCGGCCAGGCGGTGCCCGCGCCGCCCCCGCCTCCTGTCCGGTAGAACGGGTACATGGCAACCACAGCATTCAAGGGAAATCCCGTCACCACGTCAGGCGAGCTCCCGGCCGTCGGCTCGGCGGCTCCGGAGTTCGAGCTCGTCGGGACCGATCTGGCCCCCGTGACCTCCGGGTCGTTGAACGGCAAGAACGTCGTGCTCAACATCTTCCCGAGCGTCGACACCGGCGTGTGCGCCCAGTCGGTCCGCACGTTCAACGAGAAGGCCACCGGACTGGAGAACACCGCCGTCATCAACGTCTCGGCCGATCTGCCGTTCGCGCTCAAGCGTTTCGCCGCCGACGAGGGCATCGAGAACGCCTCCGCCGGCTCCACCTTCCGCAGCGATTTCGCCTCGACGTACGGCGTCAAGATGGCCGACGGACCGCTGGCCGACCTGTGCGCCCGCTCGGTCATCGTTCTCGACGCCGAGGGCAAGGTCGTCTACACCCAGCTCGTCGACGAGATCACCACGGAGCCGGACTACGACTCCGCACTCGCCGCTCTCAACTGATCACCCTCACGACTGTCGGCCCGTCTCCATGTGGAGGCGGGCCGACGGTCGTTCATCCGGCGCGCGAGCCGGGTGTCACCGAATTATCTAGGCGCTGCCCGCGGGGATCGGCGCGAACCGGCGGACCGCGTCCTCGAGCTGGTCGAAGAGGGTGGAGATCTCATCCGCGCGACGCTCGTTCGGCTGGAGACCCTCCGGGCCGAACTCGGTGAACAGGCTCAGCGAGACCTGCTGCCGGACGCCGAACATACGGAAGTTCGCGACGATCTGGCGCCACTGCTCCACGGCACGCACCCCACCCTCGGCGCCGTAGGAGACAAAGGCAACCGGCTTGTCCGCCCATTCGTCACCGAGCGAGTCGAAGGCGTTCTTCAGGCCTCCAGGAACGCCGTGGTTGTACTCGGGGGTGACAAAGACGAAGGCGTCGTAGGAGTCGATCGCCTCGCTCCACCGGGTGACCCGCTCCTCTTCGTACTTCTTGTTCGCGGCACCCGGCACGGTGGCCGAGGTGAGGAGCGGAACGTCGAAGGACTTGAGGTCGACCAGGTCGTAGCTGGCGAGCTCTCGCGACGCGGCCTCCGCCGTGACCCAGTCGGCCACGGCCGCGCCATTCCGCTCGTCACGGATACTGCCCAGGATGATGCCGATCTTCACTGTCGTCTCCTCCGTCGATCGATGTCGTGGACAACTCAACCGTACTTGAGTGACACAACAACAATCTAGCGCCTGCCGTAGACAGTGACCGACGCCACCGCGCACACCCGGCCGCGGGCGTCCCGCGTGACCGCCTGCGCGATCCCCCAGCTCCGACCGTCGTGGAGGGCCTCGGCGCGCACCGTGACCGGTCCGTCGAGCGGGATCTGCCGCACGTATCTGACGTCGAGCGAGGACGAACTGACCTCTCGCTCGTGCGGGAACACCGCCGCGCCGGCGACCTCCGCGACGGCGGCGAAGACCCCGCCGTGCAGGTTGCCCAGCGGGTTGGCCAGCGCCGGCTCGGGGGCGATCACGGCCTCCACCGCCCGGGTGCCACCAGGGCCGTCCTCGTGGTGGTCCACCGTGAGGCACAACACCTCGGCCAGCGTTCCCGGTGCCAGTGCCGAGGGCCACGGCGGCTCGTCGTCGTAGTCGTCCGGGTCCACGACCCCCGCGATCTCCATCGACTTGACCAGTCCGGCGGCGACCACCTCGCCGTCGTCATCGAGGACGTCGCCCCGCGTGGTGAGACAGTGGCCGTCGTCGCCGAGGTGGTCCGTGCGCACGCCCAGTCCGGTCGACCCCTCGCGGGGGCGGGCCAGCAGATCCAGACGGAGCTCGGTGGTGACGGTCCACATGCCCTCGGGACGACGGCGGTGGTTCTCGGCCCCGAGACCGGAGTCGACCAGCACGGCCAGTGCCCCCGTGGCAAAGCGCCCGGACGGGTCCACGAACTGGTCGGCGACCGGCTGATGCCAGCTCACGGTGCCGTCCCCGGCCTGGCTGAAGGTCAGTCCCAGTCGGGGTTCCGGGCCGCGGTGCGTCGATTCCCTCATCTCGCGACGCTAACACGTGTTCCAGTCCTGCCCGACGGGCTCACGTGGCCGCACAATGGAACAGTGCCCCCACGAGCGAAGCCCCCACGAGTAGTGCCCCTGAACAGCGAGGTTCTCACGACGCCCCGGCGCTGGCCGATCCGCACGGCCACCACCGTGATCGCCACCGCGATCGTCATCCTGGTGCTGGCCGCCGCGGCGGGGGGCGCGTGGCTGCTGCTGCGCACCGCGGCGCACAGCGCGATCGACACCG
>NZ_JAALDX010000464.1 GCF_014145095.1 Dietzia sp. SLG310A2-38A2
CCGGCGGTGGTGGTCCACCATCGCCAGATCCTCCCAGCGGCTGCGGTGCATCCCGTGCTCCGACAGCTCGTACACCGCAGCCCCCGGCACGGAGGCCAGGATCGGCGAATGGGTGGCCATGAGCACCTGCGCGCCCCGCCGGTCGGCCAGCTCGAGCATCAGCGCGACCAGGCGGAGCTGGGCGTCGAAGGACAGTCCCGCCTCGGGCTCGTCCAATACGAACAGCCCGCCGCCGGAGAACCGTGAAGTGGAGATGATGTCCCAGAACGCCTCGCCGTGACTCCTGGAGTGGAAGTACTCCTCCGGGCCGGAGGTCTGATCGGACTGTGCGGACTGCAGATAAGTGAACATGCCGTGCATCGTCTCTGCGCGCAGAAAGTACCCCCACTTCGACGCGCCGCCTCCGCGGGTTAGCCGCAGTGAGGCGTGCAGCGACGATTCCGACTCCCAAGTGGTGTCACGCCCGTTGACCGATCCGCCCTCGGCGTTCAGGCCGAACGCCATGGCCACGGCCTCGACGATCGTGGACTTGCCGGACCCGTTCTCCCCCACCAAGACGGTGAGGTCGTCCAGCTCCAACCCGTCGCGTGCCAGATCGGCCACCGCGGGGACCGAGTACGGCCACGACCCGGCGGACGCGACGAGGCCGGGATCCACCGCGACGCGGACCAGCGGCCTCGGATCCAGCACGCCGTCTCGACTCACGCGGCCACGGTACCGTGGCCGACATGCGGATCCACCAGATGAACTGCGGGACGTTCGCCGGACGGGTCCCCACCCGTGTGCTGCTGGTGGAGACCCCGGGGGGTCTGGTGCTGGTGGACACCGGCATCGGGCTCCACGACATCGCCGACCCCGCCACCCGGCTGGGCCCCTCACGGCACGCGATGCGCCCGCGCCTGGACCCGTCCGAGTCCGCGTACCGGCGCATCGAGGCCATGGGGTTCGACCCCCGCGAGGTGCGCCACATCGTGCTCACCCATATGGACTTCGACCACATCGGCGGGCTCGCCGACTTCCCCGAAGCGGAGGTCCACGTGGCCTCCGAGGCCCTGACGTGGGCGGTGCGGACGCCGCGCTGGATCGAGCGGCGACGCTACCGGCGTGCCCAGTGGGCGCACGGACCGGCGTTCACCGAGTACACCTACGGGTCCGACCGGTGGGAGGGCTTCCGGGTGTACCCCCTGGACCACGTGGTCGAGGGGATGGCCCTGGTCGATCTGCCGGGCCACACCGTGGGACACGCCGGGGTCCTGGTCCCCGGCGATCCCGGGGACCCCGGCGAGGTCGACGTCCTGCACGCCGGGGACGCGTTCTACCTGCGCGGCCAGATCGACCCGTCGGTCGGCTACCCGAGGGCGATCGCGGTCGCCGAACGTGCCCTGTCGCTGGTCCCGTCGGCCGTGGAGTTGACCCACGCGCGCCTCTCGGCGCTGGCCGGGCGTCGAAGCGGGGACCTGCGGGTGGTGTGCGCCCACGACCCGACGGGCCCGGGAGGCATCCCGGGATGAGGATCCGGGACACCGCCTG
>NZ_JAALDX010000465.1 GCF_014145095.1 Dietzia sp. SLG310A2-38A2
GTCGGCGCGGCGGGCCCCCACGACCACGGGGTGACCGAGCGCGGCCAGCGCCTCAGCGGTGGCTCGCCCGATCCCGGAGGAGGCGCCCGTGACGAGTGCGGGCCGTTCGGCCGCGTCCTGCTGCGGTGGGAATCTCAGACTCATCAGCGTCTGACCTCGACGCGCATGGGCAGACGAGCGAAACCACGCACGTTGGAGGAGTGCACGCGCTCGGCGCCGGGCAGGATCTCGTAGCCCGTGACGGACCGCGAGATCTGGTCGAGCGCTATCCGGCCCTCGAGTCGCGCGAGGTGCGCGCCGAGGCAGAAGTGTGGCCCCTGCCCGAAGCTCAGGCTCGCGGAGGTGTCGCGACCCAGGCGGAAGGCGGCGGCGTCCTCGAACACTTCCTCATCGCGGTTGGCCGCGCCGATGAGCAGCAGCACCTTCTGGCCGGCCGGGATGGTGACGTCGCGGACCGTGACCTCCTGCATCGTCGTGCGCAGGACCAACTGGCTGGAGGTGTCGTAGCGCAGCGTCTCCTCGACCCAGTCGGTCACCCGCTCCGGGTCGGCGATGACCAGCTGCGACTGCTCGGGGTACTCGTGGCCCCAGAACATCGCGTTGGCGAGCAGCTTGGTGGTGGTCTCGTTGCCCGCCACCACCATGAGGAAGAGGAAGGACAGGATCTCGTCCTCGTCCAGCTTCTCCCCGTCGATCTCGGCGTCGATGAGCGCCGAGGTGAGATCCTCGGTCCGCTGCTTCCGCCGTTCGGCGACCATGCCCTGGTAGTACGCGATGAGGTCGAACGCGGCGACCATGGAGTCCTCGGGCACGTCCTGACCGCCCTCCTCGCGGTGCATGACGAGGTCCGCGAGCCGTCGGAGCTCGTCCCGGTCCGACTCCGGCACCCCCATGAGATCGGAGATGACATCCATCGGCAGCTTGCCCGCGTAGTCCTGGACGAAGTCGAACTCGCCGCCGTCGCGAGACCTCTCCAGGCACTCGTCCCAGTACCGCTGTGAGATCCGTTCGATCCCCTGGGAGAGCGCGTCGACGCGCCTGGACGTGAAGCCCTTGCTCACGAGCTTGCGCAGGCGGGCGTGCCGCGGGTCGTCCATCGCGAGGAAGGACATCGTCTTGTAGGCGTGCGGCCCGTACGCCGCCGGATCCAGGGAGACGCCCATCGAGTTGGAGAACACGTCGGGCGCGCGGAAGGCCTCTCGGACATCCGCGTGCTTGCTCAGGGCCCAGAAGTCGAGATCCGGGTTGTGGTAGACGGGGGCCTCGGCGCGCAGCCGGGCGTAGAACGGATACGGGTCCTCGTGCACGGCGTAGTCGTACGGGCTGAACACGAGCGGGGCGGGAGTCGCGGTGGTCATGTCTCAGGTCACCTCAGGATGAGTCGGGCGGCGGATTCGATGGCGTCCGCCATGTCGGAGTAGGAGCCGTAACCCATCCCGGCTCGGACGAGCGCGCCGGCGTAGACCATCTCCAAGGCGTCGATCACCTCGTCGTCACCCTCGTCCCCCAGGGCGGCCATCAGACGGCGGCGGATGTCGGCACCGATCCGGATCCTCAGGTGGGAGACCTCCGGGTCGTCGCCCAGCAGGGCGGCGGTGACCGCAGAGGAGAGTTCGGGCTCGTCCGCGACCAGCAACGCGACGTCGCGCAGCACAGCCACCACCCGGTCCACCGTCGTGCCGGTCCCGGCCCCCTCGGTGACGTGGTCACGGAGGCGCCGCCAGAACACCTCGGCGATGAGGTGGCCCTTGGAGGAGAAGTAGGTGTACGCGGTGGCCGGGGCGACGCCGGCCCTGGAGGCCACCGCCCGGACCGCGAGGCCTCCCGGCCCCTTCTCGCGCAACACCTCGACGGCGGCGGTGGTGAGGCGGTCGACGGTCTCGGCCTGCTGGCCGTTGAGGCGCCGCA
>NZ_JAALDX010000466.1:0-382 GCF_014145095.1 Dietzia sp. SLG310A2-38A2
CGGCGCACGAGAGCCGGTGGCTCCCACCCCATCGGCCACCGGCTCTCAAAGCCAATAACGGTGGCTCCCAACCTCAATATCCAGTGGCTCCCAAACCCTCAAATACTCACTGACGACCCTGGCCGCTACCGCTCGCCGGGGTGAGGTCCACATCCGATAGGTGCGTGCGGCGATCTGCAGACCCGCCTTGCGCAGACCTCGGCAGATCGACTCGACCGCATGCCCTTCGGACCTCATCTGGTCGACGAATTCGCAGATCACCGGTTGCGGGGGTCGAGCTCCCCCGCGAAGAAAATCGAGGCCCGGCGCATGATCTCCAGGTCTTCGGTGAGCCGCCGGTTCTCGGCCTTGAGGCGCTTGATCTCCGCGCTCTCCTCGGTGC
>NZ_JAALDX010000466.1:392-5267 GCF_014145095.1 Dietzia sp. SLG310A2-38A2
TTCAAATACTCACAGAGCTACTGTTCGAATTATTGAACATCTCAAGGGCCGAGCTGATGACTCACTCCAAGTGACGTTCCCACCAGCGCTACTCCAAGACAGGTCCGACCCGCTGAAGTCACCGGTGTCGGCGCAGCACACCTACGTTCTGGCAGTAGTCGGCTCTCGTGCAGGCACGAAGCTCTCCGTTCTGCCAGGATGCGGAATTCTGGCAGTAGACGATACCGGCGATGAGACACGAGCAAACGCGGGCCTCATCTCCGATTCCAGAGGCAGTCAACATGAACACCTGCCAGTGACAGAACTCATGCGATGGGCGATCAGCAATGCCGTCCCTTTCAAGGAAGGCATGCCCGCCGCCAGCTCTTGAAGCTTGGAGACGGTCCCCCAGGTCGGCGCCATTCCGGCCGGTAACCAGACGTTATGACAAGCTGACGATGCCGAGTTGTAGATTCCGCAAACTCGACCCCTCCCCCAACTGGTCGCACGTCGTCCGGCCTCGAACCGCTGGTGACCTGCGCGTGATTGACCAACAAACCGTCGCTTCAGCACCTGTTGGAGGTTGAACGCGGGACGAGTCCTGCATTTCGAATAATGCTTACGACGATGTGGCCGGCCGACGCTCTTTTAATAACCCCTGCGCACTGGCATATTGAGCGAATGAGCATTTCTGCTGTCTATGAGCTACCGCGTCCGATCTGGGTGTCTTGGGATGCATGCGGTCAGAACTTCGATACTCATATCGGTACGGTCCGAGCAACGGTGATCATGCCTAAGCTGCTATCACCGGCCGGGCTGGTCGGCCCACCTGAGCTAAGCGGTGTCCCCACTAGCGCTCTTAGTCCTGTAGTCGGCCACCGCCCGGTCTCACTTGAACACTACGACCGCAGCACTGCCGTCATTGATCCCGAGTGGGCAACGGAGTTCGCTGCCGACCATCCTCCTCGCGCGACCGCGGTGCGAGCGATCGGGCTGGAGCTGCATGGGATCTCGGCGTCCACCGAAGACGCGCATGGCGCTGATACGAACCAGATCGTTGACGCCGCAAGTCGCTGTCTGGACCTCTGGTTCGGCCAGATCGCTGAGTGGGTGAGCATCCTGACCGGCCAAGATTTGTATCACCGCGATCAACTATTCTCCGCGACACCAATGGCGCCAGGATTCCGGCGTTGGACAGGAAGCTGCTGGCAACCTGCTTCCGTTCGCTACACAATTCCGAATGTGGATCCCGTGGAGGTGACGGACCTTCGAGAGATTCTCGCCCGCCAACCCGATGAGAGCCCGCCATTGGAATGGCAGCTATTACTTTCCGGGTGTCTGGATGTAGACCGAGGCTACAACCGGCGCGCTGTTATTGAACTGGCTACAGCCGTCGAAGTAAGTCTGGCGTCCCGGGCGCATCGCAGCAACTCAACACAACCGCGGCCCGATCGCGGACCCGCAGAAAAATGGTCGAAGTGGCTTGAGAGGCACGACTCTAGCTACGCCGAGGACGATGACCTAAGGGCGGGAGTGGTCAAGGTGCGCAACGATGCGGTACACGAAGGAAGGTCTCCGTCGAACGGCCAGACCCGACGAGCCTACGAGTGCGCGCTTCGAATTGTGAAGGACAACGGACGGCCTCGCGCTCCTTGGCGTCAGCCCTGACACCCCCACTGCCCTGACATAGGTTGGGCGCAGGAGACTTAGCTGAGCCTGCAGAGTTCGTGCGGGAGTCGAGTCCCTGGCCAGGTCTAGTGCGCACGGTGCGCCCTTCGGTCGGTATGTGTAGGCGGCGGGGGAATGAAGGCGGTCCTGCCAGCGCCATCCCGTCACTTCTTCAGGACCGAGGTGCCAACCAGTCGTCGAAGTCCCGGAGGAATCGATCGACCTCGGAGTCGTTGCTCAGCAAGAGACGGACGTTGCCAACGCCGTGGTGGCCCTTACCTTGCAGGTCTTGGGCATTGGGCATAGAGGCAACTCGCTGCGGATCGGCTGGGAGCACCACCTCGAGGCGGGAGCGGTTCCGGATCAGGCTCAGGAAGATCTGCGAGCGCTCCCCTAACGGCGAGTGCGTGACGCCTTCGCGGCGGTAGCCGATGAACATACTGCGCATTACGTAGTGAAGCCCGGGATTGCGGATCCGGATCTCGTGATCCAGCCGCGCCGCGAGGACCTTCGTCGGCCCGTCCATGGCCGCGACGACCTCTGCGAAAACGCCATCCTCGACGTGCAGGACACGCGCGAGCAGGTCCTCAGGTGTGAGCCCTGCCAGTGCGGCTGCGTCTCTCAGGTACTCCTCGACGTCAGTCATGGTCCTAGCGCGGCGGCTTAAACGCTGCGATAATCGAGCGCGATCGTTCGCTGTCAAGGAGCATCTCGGTCGACGCCGTCTGGTTCGCCTCCGCCCGCAGCCTGCGCATGTCGTCCTCGGCTTGGTTCGCGCGCTTCACCGCATCGTCGATTCGGTTGCGTACATCCTGGCCCGGTACGGGGAGGCGCAGCTTGCGCAGTTCTTCCCAGCGCACCCTGGTTCGACCGATGCCGGTCGCGAGCAACAGCATCTCAGCTCGAGCTTCAGGGGATCGCACGAGCGCCCAGATGACGCTGGCGCTGAGATCGCTGCTCGGGCGGCAGACTGTGTACTCGTTTGTGACCACGAGGCCATCGAATTCATCCGGCACGACGGCAACCGCGCCGTGGATGGCATTGATGTGACTGAACACCAGCTCACCAGATTCGACACGCGTCAAAGTCTGCTTCGCGATGTCCGAGGTGGATACCTCATCTCCAGCCTCGCAGAAGCCGTCGTAGCGGACGCGGAGGTAGGTCACGAGGTCGTCGGTCGCTGAAGTGTCGATCTCCCTTTCCCCCCGATTGGCGTCAGTCACTGCGAGTTCGAGGAGTTCGCCGATCGGTTGAATTGTGAAGCCCGCCGCCTCCCAGTCGGGAACCCGCGATTCTGCTTCTGGCAGGCAGGCCTTCACATCGAAACGATCGGTGATTGCCGCCGCGCTCACAGTCCAGGGTGCAGCCTGGGGCTCACCTGCCTGGAACGCGCGGTACAGCGCGGTGACTCGTTCGATCTCCCGACGCGCCCGTTCACGGTTCTCGGCGTCGACGGGAAGTATGCGCTGGCGCGACGGGTCGTCGACGCCCACCCACGAGCAGTAGTACATGAACACATCGGGCTGCGCCTCATGCTCCGAGGTCTTCTTCTCGAGCACTATGAGCGAAGTCTTGACGCGCGCCTGGGACCGCTGGAACGCGTCGCCCGGGAGCGACACGACAGCCCGAACAATCCAGTTCCTGCGAATCCATTCACGCACCCGCTTGTGTCGAGGAGCTCCGAGGATGCTGTCGTCGACGACCGTGACCAGTCGGCCGCGCGGCCCGAGGAGGTCGTAGTAGCGCTCGAGGAACATGATCATCGAACTGAGAGATTTGAGTGGACGCTTCGCCCCGCCACTCGTGTCGTACGAGAGCACGTACTCGTTGAGCAGCTTCGCATCGCTCTCCTCATCGCGCGTGTATTCCTTCGCAAAGGGAGGATTGGTGAGGGCGACGTCAGCCAAGCCTGGCGGCTGAGACTCACCAGAGGCCATTCCCGCTTGCTTGACGCGCTTCCTGAACTCGGCCTTCTCCTGCACGATCTCTGGATCGTCGGTCGGGTTGGACGCGACGCTCTTATCCAGGGAATCGAGTTGGTAGACGCTCGTGCCGCCGTCCCCGTGGAGGTACATGTTGATCCGCGCGATGCGGGCGAGTGCCGGGTCGCGGGCGACGTCGACGCCAATCAGCGATCGCTCCGCGACCTGCATGCGGAGCTCTTCGCGGCGCTTGTTCGATAACGAGGTGTTGGCATTGATTTTGCCCCACATGTCGGCAAGCGCCTCAATCAGGAACCCGCCCGTCCCCGAGCACGCGTCGATGACCCGGTCGACGTGCTGGTCATCGGCGCGTAGCTGGGCAAGCCCGGTCGCGAGCTTCACGACACTGCGTGGCGTGAAGTATTGGCCGAGTGCCTTGCCTCGGAGGGTCGAGTTGAGGAACGTTTCGAACATGCGGCCGTTGAGGTCGGCGTCGATACTGATGAGGTCGACGTACTCGAGTCGTTCGACGAGAGCACGGAGCGTATCCGGGGAGAGCAGTAGCCGCTCGCCCTTCGGGAAGATGCGCTTCTTCCGGCCGTTTGTGATAGCGACCTCGAAGTCACTCAGCAGCCTCTGGAACAGAATGGAGTCGAGCGGGCTCGGCGTGTCGGCCTCGCGCGACTTGATCCACGCGGTCGAGAACTTCACGGACTCAGCCGGCACGACGGTGGAGCGGTCGTCCAGCTCCCGCGCGTCGGGGTTGGCATGCGCCTCGCGGTCCGAGTGGAGCTTGAGGAAGATGACCTTCACGAATTCCATGAAGGCCGCGTTGTAGCTCAGGTTGTCGCGCTTATAGATCAGCCGGTGAGCCCAGGCGAAGTCGGAGTTCAAATCGGAGACCGAGCGCCGCCGGAGGACGTGCTCGCCCTTGGCAGCGGGAACAGTCGCCGGCGCGGACTTGAACGCCCCTGGCGCAAGAAGGGCGCGGATCGTCGCGTACGCCTGGTTGCCGTCGACGAAGTCACCGAACGAGGCCTCGGCCAGGGGGGTCGCGTCGTCCCATCGGTACACCCGCGTGGTCACGCCGTTCGTCAGCATGAAGAACTCGACCGGGTTATCCGACTGGGTGCTGTTGAGCGCCAAGCAATAGCTCTGCGACTGTCCGACCCAGTCGTCGAGATTCTCTTCGACGCCCTTTGCCTCGCAGATCCACCGGACTTTCGCCCCCACGGTGATGGCGTAGTCGGGCCGCCACTTCTCACTCTTGCGGCCCTTTGAGTGTGCCAGTCTGAATTGGCCCCAC
>NZ_JAALDX010000466.1:5360-5438 GCF_014145095.1 Dietzia sp. SLG310A2-38A2
TCAAGAAGGTGTGCACGACCTCCCCGGATTCGGACGCTCTGCGGGCGCCAGACCTGCTGGACCGGGACTTCACCTCAG
>NZ_JAALDX010000466.1:5448-5702 GCF_014145095.1 Dietzia sp. SLG310A2-38A2
CGCCCGAGACGAAGGCCTGTCCATCCGGGCCCTCGCCGAGAGGCACAAGGTGCACCGCCGCACGGTGCGCGCGGCGCTGGCCGATGCGGTGCCGCCACCACGTAAGACCCCGCAACGCACCGCGCCGGTACTGGGCCCGCATGAGGCGACGATCCGGCGCTGGTTGACCGAGGACCTCACAGCGCCTCGCAAGCAGCGTCATACCGCTCGCCGCGTGTGGCAGCGCCTGATGGAGGAGGAAGGAGTGGAGGTGG
>NZ_JAALDX010000466.1:5712-5984 GCF_014145095.1 Dietzia sp. SLG310A2-38A2
ATCGCCCGGACCGGGTGTGGGTCGCTGACTTCACTTACGTCCGAACGTGGGCCGGCTTCACCTACGTCGCGTTCATCGTCGACGTGTTCGCGCAGCGCATCGTGGCGTGGAATGCAGCGACCACCATGGCCACGGATCTGGTGATGACGCCGCTGCGGATGGCGCTGTGGCAACGCGATCGCGAGGGGCACCCGGTCGAGCCGAAGTCGCTGATCAGCCACTCGGACGCAGGCAGTCAATATACATCTGTAGCGTTCACGGAACGTCTCGCC
>NZ_JAALDX010000466.1:5994-6210 GCF_014145095.1 Dietzia sp. SLG310A2-38A2
GGCCACACTCCGTGCCGAGATCAGCGGCCCGAGAGAGGTGATGGTGCCGCAGACCCACCCGCCGGCCGAGGAGGCCGAGGTCGACTTCGGCGAATTCACCGCCACGATTGCCGGGGTGGTGATGAAGATATTCATGTTCTGCATGCGCCTGTCGCACTCGGGCAAGGCGTTCCACTTCGCCTACGCCAACCAGGCCCAGGAATCGTTCTTCGACGG
>NZ_JAALDX010000467.1:0-8011 GCF_014145095.1 Dietzia sp. SLG310A2-38A2
GCGCTGAGCTGCACGGTCACCGCGGAGATCCCGGCGAACGCCATCCCCGTGAGCGCGGTGCCCAGCCCGATGAGCACCGACCCGAGGGGGGCGAACCCGCCTGCGATCGCCAGCCCTGCGACCACCGCGCACGCGAGGGCGTTGGTGATCGCGGCGACGATCAGGGTGGCGGTCAGGGCGGAGTGCCGGCCGGTGACGCTGGCGCGGATCAGCTCGGCGCGGCCGGTCTGCTCCTCGACGCGGGTGTGCCTGGTGACCAGCATGATGTTCATGAGCGCGGCGAGCAGGAACAGGTACGGGGCGTAGCCGGCGGCGAAGAACCGCTCGAAAGTAGGGGCGTCCATGCCGAAGGCCGGGCCGGTGAACATCCGGCCCACCGGTTGGGTGAACAGGGGCACCACCGCGGCCAGGTCGTCCTCCGTCGGCGCCAGCTGCGGGAGGGCCGCGCCGATGTAGACCACGAACAGCCCCAGGCCGCCGACCCAGGCCGGGAGCTTGATCCGGTCCCGGCGCAGGAAGAACCGGACGAGGGTGCCGGTGCCGGCCAGCGGGGAACCGGCACCCGCGGTGTGCGGGCGCTCACGGGCGACGGTGGGCGTGGCGATCATCGCCCAGCCGCCTGCTCTTCGGACGCGGTACCCAGATCGCCGGCCTCAGCAGCGTCGCCGTAGTGGCGCATAAGCAACTGCTCGAGAGTCGGCGGATGGGCGACCAGCGAGCGGACGCCCAGTGGTGCGAGAGCACGGACGACCTCGTCGACACTGTCCCCGTCGACCTGGAAGCGGACCTCGTCGTCGTCGATCTCCACATCGTGGACACCCTCGACCCGCCGCAGATCGTCCGCAGGTCGGTCCGTACGGGCGACCATCGTGGTGCGGGTCATGTGGCGCAGCTCCTCCAGGCTCCCGGTCTCGACGGTGCGGCCCTGCCGCACGATGGAGATGCGGTCCGCCAGCGCCTCGACCTGCGCGAGGATGTGACTGGAGAGCAGGACCGTGCGGCCGGCGGCCTTGACCTCACCGATCGCCTCCTGGAACACGACCTCCATGAGGGGGTCCAGGCCCGCGGTGGGCTCGTCGAGCAGGAGCAGGTCCACCTCGGAGGTCAGGGCGGAGATCAGCGCCACCTTCTGCCGGTTGCCCTTGGAGTAGGTGCGGGCCTTCTTTGTGGGGTCCAGGTCGAAGCGTTCGCACAGTGCGTCGCGACGCCGCCTGTCGAGCGGGCCACGCAGCCGGGCGAGCAGGTCGATCGCCTCGCCGCCGGTGAGGGTGGGCCACAGCTCCACGTCACCGGGCACGTACGCGAGCCTGCGGTGGAGCTCGACGGCGTCGGTCCAGGGGTCGCCGTCGAGCAGTCTGACGGTGCCGTCGTCCGCACGGAGGAGGCCGAGCAGCACGCGCATGGTGGTGGACTTACCGGCGCCGTTGGGGCCGAGGAAGCCGTGCACCTCCCCCCGTGCCACCTCGAGGTCAAGACCGTCGAGGGCGCGCGTGGCGCCGAAGGTCTTGACCAGCCCTCTCGCCGAGATCACGACGTCGTCCATGGTGGTCACCGCTCCTTCCGGGGGTCGTCAGGGGTGTCGAACGCGTCCGCGAACCGGTCGAGGGTGCCGGGTTCGAACAGGCCCTGGGTGAACAGCTCCACGACCGGGAGCATGTAGGGGGCGAGGTTCTCCGGCGGAGCCTCGGTGTCGAGGAAATCCACGCCGAGCAGTCGGTTCATGTGTTCGTGCAGGACCAACGATCCCAGCGACCAGAGCGTCAGTACGACGACTCGTTCGCGCGAATGGGCGCTGGGCTTGATGAGACCGGCCTCGACGGCGTCCCCGGTGTAGGCCTCGGCGTCGGCGACCATCTCGTCGATGAGATGCGCGATGTGATCGCCTCCCTCCGAGAGGGTGCGGGCCAGGTAGCGCAGCAGCGGGCGACTGTCCTCGATCTGCCGCAGCGACTGGAGCGGGTCCAACTGTGCGCCCTGACCCATCGAGGACTCCTTGCCCTGCCGCACCAGCCGCACCACGTGCTCGTCGCAGGCCCGGTGCAGTCGGTCCTTGCTCCCGAAGTGGTGGAGGATCAGCGCCTGCGACACCCCCGCCTCGGCAGCGATGGCCTTGAGGCTCGTCCCCGTGACGCCGTGCGCGCCGAATTTGGAGATCGCCGCGTCCAGGATGCGGTCGACTCCGCTTCGATCGGCGCTGCGTCGATCAGCCCCATCGCGGGCCGGGTCGTCGTGGGGCATGGCGGCCGCCTCTCGTGGCTGACTGAATGTTCAGTCAGCGTAGGGCAGCCGACGCGACCGGTCAACGATCGACGAGCCGGACACGGCGCGGGTGCACCTCCCCGAGCCGACGGACGCTCTCTCTCCGACGAACTACCGGGGAGGCCGGACCCGGTCCCAGCCCGCCGTCTCCTCCGCCGCGCGATGGGTCTGCTAGAGAAACTTCAGGACCAGGACGTCAGGATCCGGCGCCTGTCGCACGAGGTGGTACGGCAGTACGTACTCACCCAGCTCGACGTCCCAGTACGCGGGGGCCTCGACCGCCGGATGGGTGTCGTACCCCTCGGGGTGGGGATAGGCGTACGCGTAGTAGATGCCCTCCTCCGCACCACCCGGCCAATACCCCGCGCTCGACACCTCGTCGCTGTAGGCCTCGTGCATGACCCGGTCCGGGCAGTTCGGGACGCCACCGGGATGCTCAGGGGCGGAGCGTCCGGAGAACCGGGTGACGGCCAGATCGAACGCACCCCAGAAAAAGTGGACGGGCGAGGACTTCCCACGGAACCCACCGCGGAACGTCGACAAGACACCGTGCGCGCTGACCAGCGACCTCCAGAATCGGGCCACGGCGTCAGCGTCGTACGACGCGTGCGTGGTGTCCTCTGCGGACGGGATCACCTCCGGCAGCTCGACCGGGGTCCCGACGATGGTCACGTCGAACCCGAGATTACCCAGGTGTCCGGTGTACTCGGCGTAGAAATCGGCGACGGTCCGCGGTTCGAGCGCCATCCGACGGGAGCTGCCGTCGGTGACGAGGAACAGCAGTTCGTGGCTGACGAAGTCGAGGCGGATCTCCAGGCCGCGGTGTCCGGTGACCATCAGGGACGTGGTGAGCCCCCGCGCGTCCACGTACAGCGGGACGCCCCACCTCGGGGCCCTGCGGCACCCCTCTGCGTCATCCGAAACCCTGCGTCACCCGAAACCCTGCGTCACCCGCGTCGACGGCCGGGGGCCCGGTGCCGTTGGACGGCGTCGTGGTTGCCGCACCGGGCACTGCAGTAGCGCCGCTTACCGTTCCGGCTGGTGTCGACGAACACCTCGGGACACCCCGACCGGAGACAGGCCCCCAGACGGCCGCCCTCCGATTCGACCGCGAAGATCGCCAGACCACCTGCGGTGATGGCCCTGACACGCTCCACCACGTCGTCGGCGCCGTCCGCGAAGTGCAGGTGGGGTTTGTGCCCGTCGTGCGTATGCAGGGACGGCCTCGACGCGGCCGAGTCCAACAGCTCGTTGATGGCGTCGCACGTGGAGTCCACGTCCGGAGCCGAGAAGGGTGCCCTCAACCACAATGCCCACTCCTGTAGGCGGGTCGACCTCGCGTCGTCGAGATCGGGCCTGCGGACGCCGTGGGCGCGGAGCACGCCGACGGCCATATCGGTGTCCCACTCCCGGGCGGCGAGTGAGGCAAGCTCCGCCGCGAGAGTCGGGCCGACCATATTGCCATGGTTGAACTGCACTGACCCATTGCACCACAGTCAGCGCATGACCACAGCAGCCTGTTCGCCCACCGACCTCCACCACGACACCCCCGTTCCGCAGCTTGCGGATCCGGACGCGCACCAGCACGAATGGCTGACCCGCTCCTCCCACCGCACCAGCGAGGGCACTGTGACCTACGAGTCCTGCCACTGCGGCGCGCATCGCGTCCTGTGCGCCGGCGTGCCCGTCGCCCGGGTGTAGGGAGAGGCGACGCTCAGGGCGAGGTCGAGATCGAGCGCTCCTTGACCTTGAACCAGATCGAGAAGTCCTCGGCGGCCCGACGTACGACGTCGTAGTTCGAGCCGCCGGTGAGATCGTTGAAACTGTCCCGCACGCCGTCGACTCCGGTCGACCGGGTCTCCTTGGGGATGCCGAAGCCCATCTTCCAGTCGGCGAAGCTGCGTTCGGCTGCAGGTTCCGTCAGCAGGACCCGGACACGACTGTGCCTGTCATCGGCAGCGATGCGCGTCATCAACTCGTCGATCGCGGCCGGAGGGCCTTCGAGGAACTGAATGAAGCAGTTGTTCCTGAAGAGGAGGACACCGGTGATCCCGGCGGCACGATTGCGCTCGCGGGAGGTGAACAGAATTGACTCCAGATCGCCCGGCAGCATCTTCCGCACCGGCACGCTCGTGTACACCAAATACTTCAGTTGTCCGCTCCCGGGCGACGTGGGGAACTCAGCGTCCAGCGACATTCAACCCTCCCTCGCTCGCATCGGAAAAGTACAGATCATTCAGGCTGGAGATCGCCTCGTCCAGCGATCCGGACTCGCCCTGCGGTCTCGACATCCTGTCGTAGCAGGTGAAACTGCCGTCAGAATTCTGATCGATGTACCCCACGAAGTTCCCGCGGAAACTACCGACGAAGAAGCTGTCTTCCACCTGGGACCATCGTATTTCTTCGTACCCTTCGATTGCCGAAGTCACTCCCACCCCTTTTCCCTCTACAAGGTGTCTCGCCATCTGCCGTACACGTCGACAGAACGTGGCCCGAGCCACGTCACCGGGAGACGCTGCCGCCGCGCGCGGCCGAAACAGGGATGGGCACGCATCGACGTTTCACCCGATCCCACAGTGCTCTTCTTGCCTAAGAACTCACATCCTGCTGAAGCTATCCGTCATAGCGGCATACAGGGCCATCATGATGCGCGTCGGAGGACTGCGCCACCGATGGCATCGGTCGCGTCCGGAACGCGGGGAGTGCGATCCCGATGACGAGCGTGGTCAGACCTCTCCCGGCCGCGATACCGTCCGGCCCAGTCGGCGTGACACCGCGGCGCCCCACGGGGTGGTGAGCCGGGCCGCGGTGAGGAGGCCCTCGTCCTGCAGCACCCGGTGGACCGGGCCGCGGGTGAGCGCTCCGCCGGAGAGCACCACCGCGTCGTCCGCCCAGGCCCAGGCGAGGTCGACATCGTGCGTGGCCATGAGGATCGCGGCCCCGGCGGCGCGAAGCGACTCCAGCGCCGCAAGCAGGTCCTCACAGGAGAGCGGGTCGAGCCCGGCCGTCGGTTCGTCGAGAAGCAGGACGCGAGGCCGCATCGCCAGCGCACCCGCCAGGGCCACCCTCTTGCGCTGCCCGAAGGACAAGTGGTGGGGGACGCGGTCGGCGAGATCGGTGATCGCCAGCGCCGCCAGGGCCTCGTCGACCCGACGGGCCACCTCGGCGCGATCCAATCCGAGGTTCACCGGGCCGAAGGAGACGTCGGCCCGCACGGTCGTGGCGAAGATCTGGTCGTCGGGTTCCTGGAGCACCATCTGCACCGACTGCCGCAGGCGGGTGCGGTCGGCGCGGCGGTCCCGGACCCGCTCCCCGTCCAGTTCCAACTCCCCGGCCTCGAGGCGGTTCAGGCCCACGAGCAACCGCATCAGGGTGGTCTTGCCGCTGCCGTTGCCACCGAGAAGCGCCATCTTCGCCCCGGCGGGGATCGTCAGGTCGGCGCCGTCGAGCACGGTGTGGGTGTGACCGCCGAGGGCATCGAGACGCCGGTAGGAGAACCGGGCACCGCGCAGCGCGAGGACGGTCACGTCATGACCCCCAGTATCGAGACGGACACGAGAACCAGACAGATGACGAGCACGCGGGTGGCCGAGACCGGGTCCGCCTCGGCGAGCACTGCGGTCTGGCCGCGCTCGGCGCGCATGGACATGGCGTCGTCGATCGCCCGTGCCCGCCTGACGGACAGGACGAAGACCGAGGCGAACTGGGTCCCGACCGAGCTGATCGCGGCCCGGGCGGTGCGGTGTCCGAGTCTGAGGTCGTGGGAATGCCGCAGCGTGCGAGCGGAGTCGATGAGCAGGCCGATGAGCCGGTAGGTGGTGTCCACGACGTGAGCCAGCGGGGCGGGCAGTCCGGCCCGCCGGCCGGCGGCCAGGAGGTCGGCGACGGGCGTGGTGCACGCCAAGGTGATGGTGGCGGCCGTCGCGGCGATCGCCCTGCTCACCGTCCGCCAGGCGGTGTCGACCCCGGCCGGATCCACCACGAGGCGCCAGTCCACCACGTCGAGCACGAGGGGACCAATTCCCAGGGCCAGGAACGCGACGGGGGCGAGCAACGCCGCGAGGTAGATCCTGGCGGGGACGCGGGCCAGCGCCAGCGCGCACACACAACAGACGGCCAGGATCGCCACGTGGCCCACCGGTGGCGGCACGAGCAGTGCCGCCACCAGTAGACCGCCGAAGAGCAGGAGCTTCTCGGCTACCGGGAGGTCCGACCAGCGGTTGTGGGAGGCCGCGAGTTCGAGTGGGTTCACCTAGTTCTCGGTCGGACAGTGCCCGGTCGGACCCGTGGCCGCCGCCGGTGGGTGCGCCGCACCCGTCGTGCTCTCCCGGCGCTGCCTGCTCCGCGTCCGCAGGACGCCGAGGCCGTAACCCACGATCCCGCCGCCGATCCCGGCCTGCAGGGCGAACACCCCTGATTCGACCTCCCCCGGCAGCTCGGGCAGGAGCGGTTCGAACCACGGCTCGTAGTCGGGAGCGACCTCGCCGACGGTCCCCTCCGCCTGCCCGTCCGCACCCTCGAACTCTCCGCCCGCCCCGGCGCCGTAGACCAGGGAGAACACCGCGATCGCGAACGCCACGGTGACCAGTCCCACCAGTACCCACACGCTGGCGTGCTTCTTCCCGCTCATCGCACCGACTCCGTGGCCTCGACCCGATCGGTACGGTCTTCGAGATCCGCGAAGGTTCCCGCCCCGGCGAGTCGCGCCCTCCGGAAGAAGCCCACCAGGTCGAGCTCACGGGAGGCGATTCGCAGGAGCACGCTGACGATCACCACGACGATCAGAGCCTCGACGACCGCCAGCGGGATCTGGGTGATAGCGAACACGGCGAGGAACTCGGCCATCGAGTACCACAGGCCGTGCTCGGCGCTCGGGAACGCCAAAGCGAGCTGGGCGCTGGTGACGAGATACGTCACCAGGTCGGCGAGGAACGCGGCGACGAAGACCGCGCCGAGCAGCGGCACCGCGACCCGTCGACACAGGACGAACGCGCCGTAGGCGACCCACGGCCCGGCGACCCCCATGGAGAACACGTTCGCGCCGAGCGTGGTGATGCCCCCGTGCGCGAGCAGCAACGCCTGGAAGATCAGCACCACGGTGGCGACGAAGGCCATGACGGGGGGCCGGAAGATGATCGTCCCCAGCCCGGTCCCGGTGGGGTGCGAGCTGGAGCCCGTCACCGACGGGAGCTTGACGGCCGACATGACGAACGTGAACGCCCCGGCCACGCCGAGCAGGACGCCCGCCTCCGGTGTCCGACGGACCGTCCTGATGACCTCGCGCGCGCCGTGGATGACGAACGGCGCCGCGACGGCCGTCCATGCCACAGCGTGCACCGAGGGGAGGAAACCCTCTGCGATATGCATTTACCTGAGACCTTTCTGCCCGTCACCTCGCGGGCACTCGTGGTGGCAGCCACGGCCGGTCTCCTGGCTCACGGGTTCCCCCGGCCCATCTCAGAAGGGATGGGCCGGATCGCCGCCGGTCCGCCTTCCCACCCACACAACGCGTGCGAGCAGTGGCACAGAGGACTGACGACATCATCCGTTCACAGTGGCGAGGGCCGCCCCGGTCTCACACCGGGTTCCCGAACACCGCAGCTGAGCAGATCCTAGCCCCCTCCCGGCTGCCGGCCCCGCCGCACCGACCCGGTGCGGACTCGGTGCCGACTCGGGGGGCCGACTCAGTACCGCGCCGATTGGGCGTCCGAGACCAGGCACATGCCACCGACCGACTTCAGAAGGGGCCGCA
>NZ_JAALDX010000467.1:8253-9533 GCF_014145095.1 Dietzia sp. SLG310A2-38A2
TCGATCCGTTTGACGTCCTTCATGGGATCTCCTCGCCTCAGGCGCCCAGGTACTGGGCGACGGTGTAGTAGAGCGGAATGCCGAGGACGATGTTGAACGGGAATGTCACGGCAAGGGCCATTGTGAAGTACCGGGACGGCCGCGCCTCGGGGATCGCGTAGCGCACAACGGCCGGCACCACGATGTAGGACCCGCTCGCCGCGAGCACGGCGAGCATGGTCAGGTCACCGACCGGCAACCCGGCCAGACTGCCCAGGGCCAGCGCCATCGATGCTCCGACCAGAGGCATCACGATGCCGAACCCGATCAGGAACGGGCCCACGTCGCGGACCTCGCGGAGTTGCCGGGCGACGAGCAGGCCCATCTCGAGCAGGAAGAAGGCCAGCAGCCCCTTGAACATGTCGTCGACGAACGGAGACATGGACTCGCCGGCGTCGGCCCCCACCACGGTGCCGATCACAAGCGACCCGATCAGCAGCAGGTGCGCGCCATCGGTGAACGCCTCGTGCAGGATCGCCCGCATTGACAGGGGTGCGCCCGACACCGGACCGGAGGCACCAGCCCCCGCGTCACCCGCCAACTGGGCGGAACGCTGACGGGACCGTGCCCAGGTGGCCAGAAGCACCGCCATGATGATCGCGGGCGATTCCATCAGCACCAGGGCGACCGTCATGTACCCGCCGGGCTCCTCCCCACGGGCGGTCACGAACTGCGTCGCGGCGATGAAGGTCACCGCGCTGACCGACCCGTAGGTCGCCGCGATGGCGGCCGCGTCGAACTCGTCGACCCTGCGCCGCAGGACCAGGAAGCCCAGCGCAGGAATCACCAGCGCCAGGAGGAGGGCGATGCCGACCACCGCCGCGGCACGTCCGTCCAGACCGGTCTCACGCAGCGCCTGACCGCCCTTGAACCCGATCGCCATGAGCAGGTACAGCGACAGGAACTTCGTCACAGGGGCCGGGATCTCCAGGTTGGAGCGCACCGCTGCCACGAACAGCCCCAGGAAGAAGAACAGGATCGGCGGGTCCGTGAGACTGCCGAGAATGCTGAGGTCCATTGAGTCTCCGTGAGAGTGTCCGAGTCCGCGTGCCACCGACCGGGGCACCCGGACCGCCGTGGTCGATCGCGACCCACGGCGCCGTCATAACGCGACTCACAATACACGACTTTTATTACGTGTCTTGTAAGAGACTAATTGTGCTTCTCGTCTCTCCCGCGATGGCGCCGCCCGAACGGAGGGCCGCTGGGCGGGTGGGCTCCGCGCGGGTGCCGCCGCGGGC
>NZ_JAALDX010000468.1 GCF_014145095.1 Dietzia sp. SLG310A2-38A2
GCGGCGGTCGAGGCGGGCCAGGATCCCGACCTTTCCCATCGACAGCGTCCGGTGCTCGCCGAGCCGTCGCCACAGCGGGCGCAGGGCCTCGCGCAGGTCCGTGGCCAGCGCGGTCGGGTCGGTGGAGTCTGGGCCGGTGGGGTCTGGGCCGGCCACAGGGTCGGTGATGTCTGAGCTGGTCGCGTCTGTGTTGTCTGAGCTGGCCGCAGGGTCGGTCGGGTCGGTCACCCGGGTGATTCTACAAGCCGCTTGCGCAATCTACTTGCGTGACCGGGCCCGGGTCCCGCGTCCGCCCGGCGCGCCCCGACGAGCCGCCCCAACGAGCGGCACCAACGAGCCGCCCCAACGAGAAGAGCGTTCCGAACACCTGCTCGTCGGCGGATGTGTTCGGAACGCTCTTTTCGATGCAGCGGAACGCTCGTGGCGTTGCGCGGGCGGGCGGGCGGTGGCTCAGTACGTCCCGCAGTTGACCGGCGCCGGCAGTCCGTCGATCCGGTCGGCCAGGTACTGCATCGTCCCGCCGAGGCCGGAGAGCATCGGGACCGCATGGTTGATGACCAGCCCGGTGGCCACCGGCGGGGTGTGGTCGATCGCCATCTCGACCGTTGCGCCCTGCGCGCACCAGTCGCGGCCGAGCCGCTGCGACTGGTGACCTGGCACCACGTCGTCGTTCACGGGGGACAGGATCCGCACCGGCGTGGTGGGTGACAGGCGGCCGATGCGCTGGCGCTCCAGGTAGTCCATGATGGCCGGATCCTGCCTGGCGATCTCACCGGCGGACTGGCCGGACAGCGTGAAGTTGGTGGTGCGCTGGTGGAAGAACTGGATGGCGGTCTCGCCGATGCACTGGTCGGAGGTGGCCGCCAGCATCGCCCGGCCGTGATCGTTGAGGTAGGCGTCGAGGATCTGGTCCATCTCCGGGTAGGCGTCGACGAGGCTGTTGAGGGAGTACCCGATCACGCCGGCGATCGCCGACCCGTCCGCCTGCTCGAGAGTGGCCAGGAGATCGGCGGGCGGCGATCCGGCGGCGGTGCCGACGAGGTTCACCTCGGCCGCGTACCGCGGATGCAGTTCGGCCGC
>NZ_JAALDX010000469.1 GCF_014145095.1 Dietzia sp. SLG310A2-38A2
AAACGACGCACCCGCCGCGTGGGTCGGGTGCGTCGATTCGCCGGAGCAGAGAACGATCAGGAGATGGCCTGCGTCAGCTCCTCGCCGAGCGACCGCGCCTCGTCGGGGGTCAACTCCACGACGAGGCGTCCGCCACCCTCGAGAGGGACGCGCATGACGATCCCGCGGCCCTCCTTGGCCGCTTCCATCGGTCCGTCACCGGTCCTGGGCTTCATAGCCGCCATCGGGTCGATTCCCTTCGTCCTTGGCAGTGGGCCGCGTCCTGTGAGGACGGCCGGGCCCACGTGCGGTGTTGCTGAGTGGATGTTGCGATTCTAGCGCGTCACACCGTGCCCGGACGCCGGAGCGCGTTCTGGGTCCACCTCGTCGGTTGTCTCCCCGACGTTTCCTTCACCGGCGAGTAGGGCGCGGAGGCGGTCGATCTCGGTGGCCGCCTCCTCGAGCGCCCAGTCGACCTCGGACATCGTGTAGCCGCGCGCGGACATCCCGAATCGGACCGACCGCAGATCGTCCCCGGTGAGCGGCCCCTCGGGCAGCATCGTGACCGTGTGTCCCCGCGCCACCGCCGGCAGTGGTTCCGAACGGCCGAAGACCACGATCGACAGGGCATAGAGCGCCGCCGCCACGATCAGGGTGACCACCACATAGATGACGATGGTGAGCATGCGCGCGAGCCTCTCCTCTGATCCGGGCCGGGCCTCCAGTCTGGCACACGCCTCGCGGCGGTGGGCCTGCCCGAGTCAGGCGAGCCCGCGGACCGTTCGCGCAGGTGGGCGGGTTCCCATGATGGAGGCCACCATCTCCACCGAGCGGCGTGTCGCACGTACGTCGTGGGTGCGGAACACGCGGGCGCCCATCATCGCCGCGACGGAGGTCGCCGCCAGGGTGCCCTCGGCGCGGTCGTCGATTCCCGCGTCCAGGGTCTCGCCGATGAAGTCCTTGTTGCTCAGCGCCATCAGGACGGGATGGCCGAGGGCCACGATCTCGTCCATCCGTCGCAGGAGTTCGAGGCCGTGGAAGGTGTTCTTGCCGAAATCGTGGGTGGGGTCGACCAGGATCCCGTCCGCGGGGACCCCCGCGGCGATGGCCCGTTCGGCGGCAGCGGACAACTCCGAGACCACGTCGAGGACGACATCGGGGTAGCCCACCCGGAAGGGCCGGGTGCGCGGGACCGCACCCCCGGTGTGGGAGCACACGAACCCCGCCCCCGCCTCGCCGGCCGCGGTCAGGACCTCGGGATCGTGTCCCGCCCACGTGTCGTTGACCAGGTCGGCGCCGGCGGACAGTGCCCGACGGGCGACCGGCCCGCGCCAGGTGTCCACGGAGATCACCACGCCCGGGTACCTGTCCCGTACCGCCTCGACGAAGGGGACGACCCGCCGGACCTCCTCGCGAGCGTCCACCAGTTCGCCCGGACCCGCCTTGACCCCACCGATGTCGAGGATGTCCGCGCCGTCCGCCACGCACTGGTCGACCCGGCGCATCGCCGCCACATCGGTGAAACTCGCTCCGCGGTCGTAGAAGGAATCCGGGGTGCGGTTGACGATCGCCATCACCAGCGGCCGGTCCACCGGGACAGGGCGACCACAGAGCGTGGGCGACGGCACGACGGCCGGTGGCGTCACCGTCGCCCTCCGCAGGCGTCGAGGGCTGCCTCGAGGTCCTCGCAGACCACGAGACTGTCGAACGCCTGCGGCTTGACCAGCCCGGCCTCGACGAGACCACCGACCCAGTCCAGCAGTGGTCGGTAGAAGCCGATCGGGTCGTAGAGCACGACCGGCTTGTAGTGGAAACCGAGCGAGGCGGACGTCCACACCTCGAACATCTCCTCCATGGTCCCGATTCCCCCGGGCAGGGTCAGGAACGCGTCGGAGCGCTCCTCCATCTCGCGTTTGCGTTCCCGCATCGTGGTGACCACCACCAACTCATCGGCGGCGGTATCGGCCACCTCACGCACCCGCAACCCCTCGGGGATGACGCCGACCGTCCTGGCTCCGCCGTCCCGCGCCGCCTCGGCGACAGCGCCCATCATGGACACGTTGCCGCCACCGGAGACCAGGGACCACCCACGACGGGCGATACCGGTGCCCACCTCGGCGGCGATCCCCAGCAGCGCGGGGTCGTGGGTCGAGGACGCGCAGTAGACGCACACCCTGCGACCGGGAACGGGCGCCATCAACGCTCGACCCCGCGGTGCTCCTCGCCGAACAGATCCTCGCGCTGCTCTGCGGTCAGCGCGACCCGGTGGTGTGCCTCGCGGATGTACTCCACCGTCTCGGCCACGGAGTCGGTGACCAGGAACAGGTCGAGGTCGGACGCCGAGATCATGCCCTGCTCGGCCAGGGTGCCCCGGATCCAGTCGACCAGCGGGGACCAGAAGTCCACCCCGAGCAGCACGATCGGGAACCGGGTGATCTTGTCGGTCTGGACCAGGGTGATGGCCTCGAAGAACTCGTCGAGGGTGCCGAAGCCGCCCGGGGTACAGACGAACGCCTGCGTGTACTTGACGAACATCGTCTTGCGGACGAAGAAGTAGCGGAAGTGCAGGCCCAGGTCCACCCAGCGGTTGATCCCCTGCTCCATGGGCAACTCGATCCCCAGGCCCACGGACTCGCCGTCCGCCTCCCAGGCGCCCTTGTTGGCGGCCTCCATCTGACCGGGTCCACCGCCGGTCACCACCGCGTATCCCGCCTCCGCGAGCGCCCGTCCCAGCTCCACCGCCTGCTCGTAGGCGGGATCCCCCGGACGGGTCCGCGCCGAGCCGAAGACGCTCACCGCGTCGGGTAGCTCCGCCAGGGCGCCGAACCCGTTGACGAACTCGCTCTGGATGCGCAGGACCCGCCACGGGTCGGTGTGCAACCAGTCGGTGTCCTGGTTGGTGTCCAGCAGCCGTTGGTCGGTGGTCGTCCGATCGCCGCCCTTCTCCCGTCGCAGGAGGAGCGGGCCGCGCAGGTGTACTGAGTCGTTCGGTGCCATCAGGGGAGGGTCTCCTACTGGGGTGGGTTCCGGGCTGGTGGATTCCGTGTCGTGGCGGTTCGGGGTTCAGCCGGAGGTGGTGAGGTAGGCGCGGAGCACCTCGGCCACCTCGGTGATCTGGGCGGCCGGGCAGTGTTCGTCCCGCTTGTGCGCCAGGCCGGGGTCGCCGGGCCCGAGATTGACGGCGGGGATGCCCAGTGCCGCGAACCGCGACACATCGGTCCACCCGTACTTCGCCCGCACCCTCCCGCCCGCCGCTCGCACCAG
>NZ_JAALDX010000470.1:0-1828 GCF_014145095.1 Dietzia sp. SLG310A2-38A2
CAGGCGGGCCTGGTCGATCGCGATCCGGGCCTCGGCGAGCCGCTCCCGGTTCCCGCCCAGGTTGACGACGGGTTTGCCGAAGGCCACCCGGCCCGAGGCGCGGCGGCAGGCCAGATCGAGCGCCATCTCCGACAGCCCGATGAGCCGCATGCAGTGGTGGACGCGGCCGGGGCCGAGCCGACCCTGGGCGATCTCGGCGGCCCGCCCGGGGCCGGTGATGATGTTCTCCACCGGCAGACGCACGCCGTCGAGGGACACCTCACCGTGGCCGAGCGGCTCGTCGTAGACACCCTGTGCGGTGAGCATGCGCTCGACACGCACCCCGGGGGCGTCCATGGGCACCAGCACCATCGAGTGCCGCAGGTACCGGTGGGCGTCCGGATCCGACACCCCCATGTAGATGCCGACCTTGCAGTCCGGGTGGCCGACGCCGGTGGACCACCACTTGCGGCCGTCCAGCACCACCTCGTCGCCCTCGACCCGCGCGGTGGCCGCCATGTTCGAGGCGTCCGAGGAGGCCACGTCCGGCTCGGTCATGAGGAAGGCGCTGCGGATGCTCCCGTCCAGGAGCGGGTCGAGCCAGCGATCCTTCTGCTCCTGCGAGCCGTACTTGAGCAGCACCTCCATGTTGCCGGTGTCCGGGGCGTTGCAGTTGAACACCAGGGGGGCGATGAACGACCGCCCCATCTCCTCGGCGACGGGCGCGTAGTCGGTGTTGGTCAGGCCGGTCCCGCCGTGGGTGCCGTAGCGCTCGGCGTAGGGGCCCTCGTGCCCGGCGGGCAGGAAGAGGTTCCACAGTCCCTGCTCGCGTGCCCTGGTCTGCAGCCCCGTGATCCGCGGATCGACCGCCCAGGGATCCTCGCCGGCCAGTCGGCGGCGGGCGATGTCGGCATGGATCTCCGGCTCGACCGGAGTGATGTGCGTGTCGATGAACTCGCGGACCGCCGCGGTGAGCTCGGCCGCGCGGGGTGAGGGAGAGAAGTCCATAGTGTGCATCGTGGCACACCCGGGTGAACGGGTTCGTCCCACGGCGGCGGCTCGTCGGATACCTCTGGCAGGATCGCGGAGGTGAGCGAGAACGCGCGTACCCCCCTCGCGGACCGGGTCGACCCGATCCGCGACTGGTCGGTGCGCCGCACCTACCTGGCCGGTGACTTCCGCGCCGAGGACCTCGTCGCGGCCAAAGCCGGCCGGCGGGTGTCCGTCGTGCTCCCGGCCCGGAACGAGGAATCGACGGTCGGCGTGATCGTCGCGGCGCTGCGATCCGAGCTGGTCGAGCGGGTGCCACTCATCGACGAATTGGTGGTGATCGACTCCCACAGCGCCGACGGCACAGCGGATGTGGCCCGCGCGGCCGGCGCCCGGGTGGTGGCGCAGGGGGACGTGTTGCCCGCACTGGGAGACGTCCCGGGCAAGGGCGAGGCGCTGTGGAAGTCCCTCGCCGCCACAGACGGCGATGTCGTCGCCTTCCTCGACTCCGACCTGCGCGACTTCGACCCCGCCTTCGCGACCGGCCTGCTGGGACCGCTGCTCACCGAGCCCGGGGTGGTGTTCTGCAAGGGCGCCTACGAGCGTCCGCTCGACGACGGGCGAACCGTCCTGCCCGCGGGCGGGGGCCGGGTGACCGAGCTCGTCGCCCGGCCGCTGCTGGCGATCCACTGGCCCGCCCTGGCCGGATTCGTTCAGCCGCTGGCCGGTGAGTACGCCGGGACCCGACAGGCTCTCGAGTCGATCCCCTTCGCCGGCGCGTACGGGGTGGACATCGGGATCCTGGTGGACCTGTTCGAGTCGTTCGGCCTGGACGCGCTCGCCCAGGTGGACCTGGGTC
>NZ_JAALDX010000470.1:1911-3941 GCF_014145095.1 Dietzia sp. SLG310A2-38A2
TGGCGGTGATGGCGATGCACCAGCACCTCGCGGTGCTCAGTCGCCTACGGCGCCACGGTCGGGCACCGGACGCCACCGTCCCGGGCGACACCCTCACCCTGCACCGACGCGATCCGGTCGGGGGTGGGTTCCACGCCGAGACCGTCGACGTCTCCCCCGGCGAGCGGCCCCCGATGGCCGAAATGCGGGCTCAGCTCCGGGCCGGTTCCTGACCCGACGGGCGGCTCCGGTCCCGCGCCTGCCCCTCCTGCGTCTGCCCCTCCTGCGTCTGCCTCTCCCCCGCCCGACCCCCTCGCGCGCGGCATCGGTCGCGCAGCACCCACCCGGCGAGGACCACGGCGGCCAGGGCAAGCGCCGCCACGAGGAACCACAGATCGTCCACCCCGGCGACCCAGCGCTCCACGGCGAGTTGGAGTTCGAACTGCTCGTCGACCCCCATCAGCGAGCCGAGCGCCGCGGTGCCGTCGGAGAGCACGAACAGCAGACCCACCGCGACGAACAACGACCCGGCGATGACCGAGGTGGTGTGGGTGCGGACCGGCCCCAGGGTGAGCTCGCGACCCCGGAGCACCCGGCGGCGTGACACGCCCAGCGAGTCCCATGCCAGGGCGAGAATCGCGAGCGGGACCACCATCCCGATCGCGTAGGCGCCCATGACCGCGGCGCCGTAGGCGGGCGATCCCCCGGCCATCGCCAGGGTCAGCACCCCTCCGAGCAGCGGGCCGGAACAGAACCCGGCGAAGCCGTAGAGCGCGCCCAGCGCCAGGACCGACACCGGACCGCTGCCGGTGACACGGGAGGAGGCGTCCGACAGGCCGGGGAGCCGGAAGCCGCCCCCGAGGGCGGTGTAGACACCCAGGACGACGACGACGAGGCCGCCGATCAGCGTGACGGTCCCGCGGTGGAGGGTGAACAACGAGCCGATCGCCCCCATTCCCGCCCCCAG
Source organism: Dietzia sp. SLG310A2-38A2 (assembly GCF_014145095.1). Taxonomy (GTDB): domain Bacteria; phylum Actinomycetota; class Actinomycetes; order Mycobacteriales; family Mycobacteriaceae; genus Dietzia. Next base: position 2,858 of record NZ_JAALDX010000470.1, read on the forward strand.
CGGAACCAGGACCATCGCGAGGCCGAGCAGGAAGAGCCCGGTGCGGGCGAGGAGCATCCGGCGGGTGCCGAAGGCGTAGGCGAAGAAGGCCGGCAGCAGCAGCGCCGAGCAGGGGCTGAGGATGCTCAGCACGCCGCCGAGGAAACCCCCGACGAGCCCGATCTGTTCTGTCATATGTGCCCGCTCACCCGTCCAGCGAGCTGTCGATGACGGTGCGGAACGTCTCGACGGAGCGGGCGCCGACGATCCCCGTCCCGTTGATGAGGAAGGTCGGGGTGGAGGTCGCGCCCAGCGCGGTGGCCGCCTGGTAGTCCGATCGGATGGCCTCGTCGTACGCCCCGCCGGTCATGTCCGCGCGAAAACGGTCGAGGTCGGCGACCCCGGCCTCGGCGGCGTAGCCCACCAACGCCTCCTCGCCGAGATCCGGGTGACCACGGTCGGGGGCGTCGGCAAACACGACCTCGGTGAACTCCCAGAACCTGCCCTGGTCCGCGGCGGCACGCCCGGCCCGGGCGGCGATCATCGACTCTTCCCCGAAGATCGGCAGGTCAACCCACTCGATCCGCAGATCGCCGCCGTCGACATACTCCTCGATCAGCGCCGGTTCCACCTCGCGGGAGAACTTCGCGCAGAACGGGCAGCGGAAGTCTGAGTACACGGTCATCACGACCCGAGCGTCCACCGGGCCCATCGCCATCGGGTCCCCCTCCTCGAATCGCGCGATGCCTTCCATGGACTCCGGTCCGGGGGCCTGCTCGGGACTGGTCTGACGCTCGTCGGACACCGCCGCGGAGCCGGTCGCGGACCCGGCCGCGGGCTGATCGCCGCCGGTCACATCCCGGGCGAGGAGGATGACGACCAGGACGATGAGCAGAGTCACCACGACGGACAACGCGATGACCGGGACACTCGGACGACGGGACACGGGAGGACTCCTGCGGGTGCGATCGAGGACGTGGACCGGCCCGCGACCGGGCCACTTTCTACTACGTTACATAGTAGAAAGGGTCAGAGTGACGGAGTCAACCGACCAGGATCGAACACCACGTGAGAACGGCGGTCGTCGCGGCCGCTGCGACGACCG
>NZ_JAALDX010000471.1:0-2786 GCF_014145095.1 Dietzia sp. SLG310A2-38A2
GGCGACCCCCGAGGCGGCGCGGCGCATCACGGCGTCCGGGTCACCCGCCGCCACGGCCGCCTCGATGAGTGGGCGCTCGGCGGACCGGATCGCCTCGACCGGGTGCGCGCGCAACATGATGTCCACCATCCCAGACAGACTCAGACCCGGGGGCGGGTCACTCCACCGTGACGGACTTGGCCAGATTGCGGGGCTTGTCCACGTCGTACCCGCGGGCGGCGGCGACCTCCGCGGCGAACGCCTGATAGGGAATCGTCGCGAGCAGCGGCTGCAGCAGCGTGGTCGAGGCCGGGATCGGGATGAAGTAGTCCGACAGCGGTCGCACCACCTCGTCGCCCTCCTCGGCGATCACGATGGTCCGCGCACCACGGGCCCTGATCTCCTGGATGTTGCTCACCAGCTTGGAGTGCAGGACCCCACGCCCCTCGACCGGCGGCATCACGATGAAGACCGGCAGGCCCTCCTCGATCAGCGCGATCGGACCGTGCTTGAGCTCGCCCGCCGGGAATCCCTCGGCGTGCATGTACGCGAGCTCCTTGAGCTTGAGCGCGCCCTCGAGCGCCGTCGGGTAGCCGACGTGTCGGCCGAGGAACAGCACGGACTTGGAATCGGCCAACTCCCGCGCGATCTCGCGGACCGGGTCGAGGGAGTCCACGACCTTCTGGATCTCGAGCGGCATCTGCTCGAGCTGACGGAACTCGGCGGCCACCTCGTCCGGGTACTTGGTACCGCGGGCCTGCGCGAGCGCGAGACCCACGAGATAATTGGCGGTGATCTGCGCCAGGTACGCCTTGGTCGACGCCACCCCGATCTCGGGACCGGCATGGGTGTACAGCACGGCGTCGGCCTCACGGGGGATCTGCGACCCGTTGGTGTTGCAGACCGCCAGGACGCGGGCCTTCTGGGACTTGGCGTGGCGCACGGCCTCCAGCGTGTCGGCGGTCTCGCCCGACTGGGAGATGGCCACGACCAGCGTGGACCGGTCCAGGACCGGGTCGCGGTAACGGAACTCCGAGGCGATCTCGACCTCGCAGGGCAGACGCGTCCAGTGTTCGATCGCGTACTTGGCCACCATGCCGGAGTGGTAGGCACTGCCGCAGGCGACGATGAAGACCTTGTCGATGTCCCTCAGGTCCTGGTCTGTCATCCGCTGCTCGTCCAGCACGATGCGGCCGTTCTGGAAGTGGCCCAGCAGGGTGTCGGCGACCGCCTGCGGCTGCTCGGCGATCTCCTTGAGCATGAAGTAGTCGTAGCCACCCTTCTCAGCGGCGGCCAGGTCCCAGTCGATGTGGAAGGGGCGCCCCTCGGTGGGCTCGCCGGAGAGGTCGGTGATCTCGTAGGAGTCGGCGCGCAGCACCACGACGTTGTCCTGCCCGAGTTCGACCGCCTCACGGGTGTGCTCGATGAACGCTGCGACGTCCGAACCGAGGAACATCTCGCCCTCCCCCACGCCCAGCACCAGCGGGGTCGACCGGCGGGCCGCGACGAGGGTGCCCGGGTGGGCGGCGTGGCTGAACACCAGGGTGAAGGCACCCTCGAGACGGTTCAGCACCGCGCGGCACGAGGCGACGAAGTCCCCCGCGTGGGGACCGGACGCCATCTCGCACTCAAGTAGGTGTGCGGCGACCTCGGAGTCGGTGTCCGATACCAACTCGACCCCCGCGGCCTCCAGCTCGGCGCGCAGTGGAGCGAAGTTCTCGATGATGCCGTTGTGCACGATCGCGACGTCGCCGGAGACGTGCGGGTGGGCGTTGCGGTCACTGGGGCGCCCGTGGGTGGCCCAGCGGGTGTGTCCGATGCCGGTGGTCCCCGGGAAGCTGTCGTGCCCGGCGGAGTCGAGAGCGGACTCGAGATTGGCGAGCTTGCCCTCCTTCTTCTCGACCCGGGAGGCGCCCGCACCGTCGAGGACGGCCACGCCCGAGGAGTCATACCCGCGGTACTCCATCCGCCGCAGGGCCTCGACCACAACAGGGAGGGCAGCCTGATGCCCGACATAACCGACGATTCCGCACATGGCCGCTAAGTGTAGCCAGGCCGTCCCGACGCCCCGGCACCGTCGACCCCCCGGAGGCGATACTGTGGCCCTCGTGGCCACCAAGACCAAAGCTCTCCTCGACAAGGTGAACCGGCGGGGCCCCTACGGGGTCGACACGGGCGATCTCGGCTTCACCGGGACGCCGGGCGCCGTGTTCGTCCCGCGTGACGCGCCGTCACCCGCCCCCCTGGTGGGCTTCGCCCACGACTGGACCAAGGGCCCCCGTGACTACACCGACACTCTCAAGCACCTCGCCTCGTGGGGTTTCGTCGTGGTGGCACCCGCGACCGACCGGTCCCCCCGACCGAACCACCAGCACTTCGCCGACCACCTGTCGGCCGCGATCGAGGACGTCCTGCAGGCCAGGCTCGGCCGCGGAACCGTCCGCGCGGATCCCCGCCGGATCGGGCTGGCCGGTCACGGGCTCGGTGGCGGGGTCTGTGCCCTGCTGGCCTCCCAGCGCACCGATATCGGTGCGGTGGCGATGGCGTTCCCCACCGAGACCGTCCCGGCGGCCGCCGATCGGGCGATCACCATCGACGCGCCGGCCCTGCTGCTGTCGGCGTCCGGCGGTGTCCACGCCGAGGACGCCCGTGCGCTCCACCTGGCCTGGCGCGGCCCGATCGTGCACCGACGTCTCGAGAAGGCCATCGAGACCGGCCTGGTCGAGGGCGCGCCACTGATCAAGTATGTCGGCCTCGCGGACCCGGATCGCCGGACGCAACGCGCGGTGCGCCCACTGGTGGCGGGG
>NZ_JAALDX010000471.1:2895-6509 GCF_014145095.1 Dietzia sp. SLG310A2-38A2
TCAAGGGCACCGTCACGGTGACCGATGCGATCTTGGACGAGGAGGACGACGACCTCGTGGCTGGCGCGCCGCCGCTGCTCAGGCTGGCCAAGAGCTTCACCGGGAGCTGAGCGGACCGTCACCGGGAGCTGGGCGCGGCCTCCGCGCCGGGACTCAGACCGCGGTGACGAGCCCCGCCAGTCGCTCGGCCACCTGGCGGGCGCAGTGCGCGTCCTCCGCCTCGACCATGACGCGGACCAGCTGCTCGGTGCCCGACGGGCGTAGGAGCACCCTGCCGCCCGAGCCCAGTCGCGCCTCCTCCTCGGCCACGGCATCGCCCACCACAGCGGACGACACGACCGCGGCCTTGTCCTCCACCGGCACGTTGATGAGCACCTGCGGCAGGACCGTCATCACGGCGGCGAGCTCGGCCAGGGGGCTGCCGGTCTCCGCCATCCGAGCCATGATGCGGAGACCGGTGAGGACTCCGTCGCCGGTGGTCGCGTGGGCAGGGAGGACGAGGTGACCGGACTGCTCACCGCCGAGGCTGTACCCGCCCTCACGGAGCCGTTCGAGGACGTAGCGGTCCCCCACCTTGGTCTCGGTGACGTGGATCCCGGCGGCCTGCATGGCCACCTTGAGACCGAGGTTGCTCATGATCGTGGCCACGAGGGTGTCGCCCACCAGCTCTCCGGAGTCCCGCATCGCCAGTGCGAGGATCGCCATGATCTGGTCGCCGTCGACGACCTCGCCGGAGGCGTCCACGGCCAGGCAGCGATCGGCGTCGCCGTCGTGCGCCAGTCCGAGGTCCGCACCGTGTTCACGGACCGCCGCGCGGACGTCGTCCAGATGAGTGGAACCGCACCCGTCGTTGATGTTGTAGCCGTCAGGGCTGGAGTGCAGCTCGATCACGGTCGCCCCCGCATCGCGGTAGGCACGCGGCGCCGCGACGCTGGCCGCTCCGTTGGCGCAGTCGACCACCACCACGAGTCCGTCCAGCCGCCCCGGCGTGGCGTCGAGCAGGTGCCGGACATACCCGTCCAGAGCGTCCTCCGACGACGCGCGTGAGATCCGACCGACCGAGGCCCCGGTGGGTCCGGTGATCGTCCCCTCCACCAGCGCACCCTCGATGCGGTCCTCCATGTGGTCGCCGAGCTTGTGCCCGCCCGCGGCGAAGAACTTGATCCCGTTGTCGGGCATCGCGTTGTGCGAGGCTGAAATGACCGCACCGAGCGCCGCACCGTGCTGGGCCGTCAGATGGGCGACGGCCGGGGTCGGGAGCTCACCGACACACAGGACGTCCACCCCCTGGCTGGCCAGACCCGCGGCGAGCGCCGCCTCGAGCATCTCCCCCGACGCCCGGGGGTCGCGGCCGATCACGGCCAGTGGGCGGACCTGACCGCCCGACGCCCCAGTGGCGCCTTTCTCGGCTGCCAGTACGGAGGCGGCGGCCGCTCCGAGGCGGACGGCCAGGTCGACGGTGAGCGTCCGATTGGCGAGTCCGCGAACCCCGTCGGTGCCGAACAGTCGAGTCATGGTGCGTGATCCTCCGGGGTAGTGGGACCGCCACCGCACTCGGGGTGGGTGTTCCGGACCGGGTAAGGATAGCCCCGGCCGTGAGGTCCCTTGGAAAACGAGCCAGAGCAGGCCCCCGCGATCGCGGGCGCCTGCTCTGGGGTGTCGAGCGCGGAGATCAGCGCTTCGAGTACTGCGGGGCCTTACGGGCCTTCTTGAGGCCGGCCTTCTTGCGCTCGACGGCGCGGGCGTCCCGGGTGAGGAAGCCGGCCTTCTTGAGCGCCGGGCGGTCGTCCGGCGCGTACTGGATCAGCGCGCGGGCGATGGCCAGGCGCAGCGCGCCAGCCTGTCCCGAGGGGCCACCACCGTGGAGCAGTGCCACGATGTCGAACTGCTCCTCGCGCTCGACCAGGACGAGCGGCGACTTGACGAGCTGCTGGTGCACCTTGTTCGGGAAGTACTCCTCGAGGGTACGACCGTTGAGGGTGAACTGGCCGGAGCCCGGCATGAGGCGGACGCGGGCGACGGCCTCCTTGCGACGGCCGACCGCCTGCGTCGGACCGGAGGAGACGACCGGGGCCAGCTGGGTCTCGGCGTCGGCCACGTAGTCGGTACCGCCGGCGTAGTCGGCCTCGCTGTAGTCCTCGGCGACCTCGGCGGCGAGTTCCGCCACCGTGTCATCGGCGAGCTCGGCCTCGGGGGTGATGTTCTCGTCGGTCACTGGGCCACCTGCTTGATCTCGTAGGGCACGGGCTGCTGGGCGGCGTGCGGATGCTCGGGGCCCGCGTACACCTTCAGCTTGGAGGCGACGGCACGACCGAGCTTGTTGCTCGGGAGCATGCCCTTGACGGCCTTCTCGACGACGCGGTCGGGGCGCGTGTCCATGGCCTTGCCGAGGGACTGCGACTTGAGCCCGCCCGGGAAACCGGAGTGACGGTGGTGCATGACGCGCTCGCGCTTGTTCGACGAGATCGCGACCTTGTCGGCGTTGATGATGATGACGAAGTCGCCGGTGTCGGCGTTCGGGGCGAACTGCGGCTTGTGCTTGCCACGGAGGATGTTGGCGACCTGTACGGCGAGTCGACCGAGAACCACATCAGTGGCGTCGATGACGTACCAGGCGCGCGTCACGTCCCCGGGCTTGGGGGTGTACGTGGACACAGGCGATACCTCTGTCTGTCTAGTGGGGCTGCCGGCCTGTCGGACGCCCACCCCCTCACGCGGCGGCCGGTGGTGACCCGCGGAGGCGGTCCGTCGATCCCGGGATACGGGGACGACACGGACGCCAGCCGCCAAGCCTACCGCCCGGGTGTCGACACTCCAACTCGCCGATCACGGAGACTGGCGTGTATCGGTTAGACTCTCCCCCGGTTCCCGCCCTCGTAGCTCAGTGGATAGAGCACGGCTCTCCTAAAGCCGGTGTCGGAGGTTCGATTCCTCTCGAGGGCACCACAGCGCGCGTCCGAACATCCGACGCGACGTCGAATCGCACCGGCCGCATGCCCCGGCCGCACACAGCGGCGGGACCCCGGGTGGCGGGCCCTCCCGGCCACCGCGGACACCGCGGATACCGCGGCTCACCTTGTTCACCCTGGCCGAACCACCGAGCTGTTGACATCAACACATGCACGTATGACAATCTGTGCATGTCATGGACGACCGCCAGTCCGCGTGCGATGCGGCGCCTCCCGTGACATCCGCCAGCCATGCCCGGCAGTGACCCGCCGGCGACGACCAGGAGCGACACCCATGACCGTGACCGACCACCCCCCCGCCGAGCCTCATTCGCACACCCACGGACCCGGATGCGGCCACGAGGCCGTCGTCCACGAGGACCACGTCGATTACCTGCACGACGGCCATCTGCACCGCGAGCACGACGGCCACTACGACGAGTGCACCACCTGCTCGTGTGACAACTGCTCCGACAGTTGCGCGGTGTGCACCTGCACGAACTGCACCTGCGAGACCTGCAACCACAACGTGTGCTCGTGCGACAACTGCGGGGAGCGCCACGAGTGCGCGAACTGCGTGTGCGACGACTGCACGTGCTCGACCTGCAGGCACGCGGCCTGAGCTACGGGCAGGCCGCCTGACCCCCCGTGACGCACCCGAGCCCG
>NZ_JAALDX010000471.1:6600-10097 GCF_014145095.1 Dietzia sp. SLG310A2-38A2
CGTCGGAGGGTCGCGGCGAACGCCCCGGTCAACGCGAGGATCGGCAGGCCGATGAACAGGTGGACTATCGCCGCGGCCAACCCGTCGAGGAACGGCACCGTCACCAGCAGCGGCAGCGCCACCGCCGCGATGATCAGCAATCCGACGGTCCACGAGAAGAACTGCTGCGGGTTCGCCGTACCCACCAGCAGCAGGTACCAGAGGAGCCCGGCCAGGATCGCGGCCACCGCCCCGTAGACGGCGTACATGGTGGGGGTGTTGCCGCCGTTCGCCCATTGGTGACCGAAGCGGCCGAACGCCGCTTCGACCACCCAGGCGATCAGCCAGCCGGCGATCGCCGCCACGAGCGCCGTGGCCGCGACGCTACCCAGGAACTTGCCCACGTCGAGCGCGGGACCGCGGGGTTCACGTCGCTCCGGATAGGCGGCCTCGTTCGAGTAGGGCTCGTCGTACCCTGGGTCTCCGCCCATCTGCGAGTACGCGCGCGAGTCGGGCTGCCCCATGCGCCGCGTCTGGTCGTCTTGTCCGGGATACATCTGCTTCAACCGCCTCCGAATCGGTGTGGTGGTCACCGAGGGTAGTCCCTTTGTCCACCGACCTCCCGTCAGACGGGATTCGACCCCGGGGGGCGCACCGTGTCGACGACGCGACCCGCCCGACCGCTTCTCGCGGTCGGGCGGGTCGGAATCGGTTCCGCCCGGGCGGGCCGGGTCAGTGGTTGATGGTCTTTTCCACACCGACGCCGGTGAGGGAGCGGACCTCCATCTCCACCCGCTTCTGCGGGAACTCGTCCTTCTTCCCGATGAAGGTGCCGATGATGCCGAGCAGGAACGCCAGCGGGATCGACACGATGCCGGGATTGGACAGGGGGAACAGGGAGAAGTCGACACTGGTGATCATCGACTTCTCGCCGCCCGAGACCGCCGGCGACAACGCGATCAGCACGAGCGTGCTGATCAGACCGCCGTACATGGACATCAGCGCACCGGTGGTGTTGAACCGCTTCCAGAACAGCGAGTAGAGGATCGTCGGCAGGTTCGCCGAGGCCGCGATCGCGAAGGCGAGGGCGACGAGGAACGCGATGTTCTGCCCCATCGCACCGATGCCCATGATGATCGAGGCGATGCCGATCACGACCACGGTGATCCGGGAGACGCGCAGCTGGGCCTGTTCGGTGGCCTTACCGTGCTTGATCACGCCGTTGTAGATGTCGTGCGCGAACGATGCCGACGCGGTGATCGCCAGGCCCGCGACCACAGCGAGGATCGTCGCGAAGGCCACCGCCGAGATGATGCCGAGGAAGATCTCGCCGCCCAACGCGAAGGCCAGCAACGGAGCTGCCGAGTTCACGCCCCCGGGTGCCGCCTCGATGACGTCCGACCCGACCATCGCCGCAGCACCGAAGCCGAGGACGAGGGTGAACAGGTAGAAGGAGCCGATGAGCGCGATCGCCCAGGTGACCGAGCGGCGGGCCTCCTTGGCCGTGGGGACGGTGTAGAAGCGCATCAGCACGTGCGGCAGGCCGGCGGTGCCGAAGACCAGGGCGATCGACAAGGAGATGAAGTCGAGCTTGCTGGTCTCGGTGGCGCCGTACTGCAGCCCCGGCTGGAGGAGGTCCCTACCGGAGTTCGTGACCGCCTGTCCGAGGAGCTCCGAGAAGTTGCCCCGCACCGCGACCAGGACGAACAGACACATGATCAGCACGCCGCCGACGAGCAGAACGGCCTTGACCATCTGCACGTACGTGGTGCCCTTCATCCCGCCCACGAGGACGTAGACGATCATCAGGAGTCCGACGGCCGCGACGACGATCGCCTGCCCGGTCGAGTCGTTGATGTTGAGCAGCAGGGCGACCAGGCCGCCCGCTCCCGCCATCTGGGCGATGAGGTAGAACAGGCAGACCGCCAGGGTCGCCAGCGCGGCGGCCATGCGGACGGGCCGCTGGTTGAGTCGGAAGCTCAGCACGTCCGCCATCGTGAAACGCCCGGTGTTACGCATGAGCTCGGCGACGAGCAGCAACGCGACCAGCCAGGCCACCAGGAAGCCGATGGAGTAGAGGAATCCGTCATAGCCGTTGATGGCGATGGCGCCGGCGATGCCGAGGAACGAGGCCGCCGAGAGATAGTCGCCGGCGATCGCGAACCCGTTCTGCGGTCCCGTGAAGGTCGAGCCACCGGTGTAGAAGTCCTTGGTGGATTTGGTCGACTTGGAGGCGCGCAACACGAGGGTCATGGTGATGACGATGAAGACGCCGAACACGACCATGTTGAGCAGCGTGCTTCCGACCTGCTCCCCCGGGACTAGATCATTGATGGGAATCAGCCAGTCGTCCATCAGGCCACCTCACCTTCCAGCTCGTGGCGGATCGCTTCCGCGCGGGGGTCGATCACGCGGTTGGCGAACCGGATGTATACGAACGTGATGAGGAACGTGGTGACGAACTGCGCCAGCCCGATGATCAGGCCCCAGGTGATGTTGCCGAAGACCCTGGTCCCCATGAAGTCGGTCGCGTAGACGGCCAGGAGCACGTACATGAAGTACCAGAGGAGGAAGGCGATCGTCAGGGGGAAGACGAACGCCCTGAACTTGCTGCGCAACTCCTGGAATTCCGGGCTGGAGTGCATCGCCTCGAAGTCAGCCGCTTCCGGGCTGCGTCGGGACGATCCTCCCACCGGGGGATCAGCTGGTTGGGACACGGAGGTCCTCCGTTTCAGTTCTCTCGAGCCACACCCCTGTAGTGATGCGCCTCACAGAATGGGACTGGAGAAGTGTGACACGGGACACAAGGGTTTGCCGAGGCGAATCCGCCCGGCGCGGGCAGCCGGGGAAAAAGCGGTGGTGAGGCCACCCCCATCAGAGGGGGAGGCCACCTAATCCGGGGGGTCGGCGACGGTGACGGGGTCAGGCACCGCCCCGCCGGCTGATGGCGTCTGCGAACACCCGGACGATCTCGTCGGTCGTCCGCGCGACATGACTGCTGCCCCCGGTCGCCCGGGCGATCTCCGCCAGGGTCTCCGGGTCGGCGTCGTCGAGCAGGCCCACTGTCACCACGATCACCGGCTCGGACGGGTCGATCATGTCCCGGAGCCCGCGGAGGAAATCGTCCCGGGTCAGCTCCGACACGGTGTCGTTGGCCCCGTCGGAGATCACGATGATCGAGTTGATCATGTCGGGGTCGTAATCCGACCGGACCGCCGCGTAGGCGTCGAGCACGGTGCGGTAGAGATCCGTCCCCCCGCCCACCAACCCGGGGAGCGACGACAGGGCGCCCGCCAGCGAATCGCGGTGGCTCCCCTCGGGGGTGGGGGCGTCGAGGCGGCCGAGCGGAGCGACCTCGCGGTAGGGGCGCCCATCCCGGCCCGCGTCCCCACCGAAGGCCCACAGGCCGAGAGCGGCGTCGTCGGGGAATCGCGCGAGGCCCGCGCTCGCGGTCTCGACGAGTGTCCGGATCCGGGTGACCCCGGTGTCCGCCATGTCGAAGCCCATCGAGCCCGAGG
>NZ_JAALDX010000046.1 GCF_014145095.1 Dietzia sp. SLG310A2-38A2
GCTGCTCCGGCTGCGAGCAGTCCCGCGGTGGCGACACGACGCGCGTTCGAACTGGCCTTGATGCTGTGGGCTCCCACGAGAGTGATTTCCTCTTTCTTCCTGGACACCGACCGGGTTAGCTGACGGGTTCGGACACGGAAGTCTGTCCTACGCCCCGACCTCGCAGCCTTCGGGCGATTCACCCCAGTGGAACTTGGTTCCCCGGTGCGCCGCGTTGGCGCTTAGGTGGTGACCCCGGCCCCCCGCCGGCGGGCGGGTGATGACTTCCGAGGTCTCGAAAAGGTTACGAAACCATCTCGTCGAAGTCCAGTCCATCCGCTAGGCGGCAGTCTCAGCGCCCACGATCTCGACGGTCGAGACCATTCCGAGCCCCATGAGCACCTCGATCGCCGAACGCACCTCAGGCTCCAGGACGTATCCGCACGACTCTTCCGAAAGCGCGTCTACCTGCGACTCTTCGGACAGCAGTACCGAGACGACGCAGTCCTCGCACTGGCGCGGGCGGGCCGGACACCGTGAGCAGTCCATCGACAACATGATCTACATCACACTCCGTCCTGGGCGTGTTGCCCATTCGTTACCGGGCCGCGATCTGCGGCTCCGGGCCGACCGTAATCGCGGGGTACGACATTCAGCTCCGCGGCGTGGAGAGTCGCCGTCACCCCACTGCAGGACCGGGTCGCTGTCCGACCGGGTCGCTGTCGGACCAAGTCGCTACCGTCTGCGGCATGCCCACCACCCCGATGCGAGAGCCGGTCCACCCGCTCGGGACCCAGGGGGTCCAGGCGGCGTTCGACGAGCTCGAGCCGATGCTCTCCGAGGTGACGTTCGTCGTGGTCGACCTGGAGACCACCGGCACCCGGCCGGGGACGGACGAGATCACCGAGATCGGCGCGGTCCGGGTTCGGGGCGGCGAGGTCCGGGCGGAGCTGTCCACGTTCGTCGCCATCGACGGCGCCCTGCCCGGGCATATCAGCAGGCTGACCGGCATCGCCCCCGGCGACCTCGTCGGCGCCCCTGCACTCGGGGAGGTGATGGCGACGTTCCTGGAATTTTCCAGGGGCGCCGTCCTGGTTGCCCACAACGCCCGGTTCGACCTCGGCTTCCTCCGTGCCGCAGCGGCGTCGACCGACCATCAGTGGCCGGATCCCCCGTCGGTCTGCACCCTCGCCCTGGCACGTCGGGTTCTCCACCGGGGCGAGACCCGCGGGCACCGCCTCGGCGAACTCGCCGCGCATCTGGGATCCACCGTCGAGCCGAACCACCGGGCACTCCAGGACGCCCGCGCCACCGTCGACGTCCTCCACGCCCTGATCTCCAGGGTCGGCGACTGCGGGGTGTCCACCCTCACCGAGCTCCGCGCGTACGACGGCCGCCTCGCCCCCGAGGTGCGGCGCCGCGCCGCGCTGACCGAATCCCTCACCACCGGCCCCGGTGTCTACCTCTTCCGCGACGGTTCGGGCGGCGCCCTGTACGTGGGTTCATCCGTCTCGGTGCGGCGGAGGGCCCGCTCCTACTATTCCGGAGCCGATTCGCGCATCAGGATGCGCACGATGGTCGGGCTGGCAGCGAGTGTCGAGTCGGTGCCGTGCGCGCACCTCCTGGAGGCGTGGACAGTGGAGGAGCGGCTCATCGACTCCCTACAACCGCCGTACAACCAGCGCTCGCGGAGTCCCCGTCGCGGATGGTGGCTCTCCCCTCCCTCCGGGCGGGCGATCCGCGGGCAGGTCACCCGGACCCCGGAGCACCCGTTCCCCCTCGGCCCGTTCCAGAGGGCAGAGGACGCCAGATCGGCGTGGTCGGACCTCGCGGAGTCCCTCGGTTCCCCACCTGACACGGAGGAGTGGGAGTCTCTGGTCACCGGCCGGAGCTCGACGGCCGTCAGAGCGATGGTCGACCAGATCGACGCGATCGCGGCGGTCGGAGCGTTCGAGCGTGCGGCCCGGCTGCGCGATCGTGCAGCGGTCCTCGTGCGGATCCTCTCCCGACAACAGGAACTCGCCGCCACCGCCGGCCTGCGCGAGCTGGTTCTGGCCCAGCCCGGGCCCGCACGGACATGGGCCGTGGCAGTCGTGCGTCACGGACGACTTGCCGGCTCGGGGATCGTGCCAGCCGGAGCCGCCCCCCTGCCCGTCATCGACTCGCTCAGAGCGGGCGCCACGACTGTGCAACCCGGGCCCGGACCGTTCTCCGGCGCAAGCGCGTCGGAGATCCGGAACGTGCACAGATGGATCGACGCCGCACCCACCCGCATCGTGTCGGTCGCGGGGTGCTGGGCGCTTCCCGTCGACGGCGCCCACACACTGACCGGGTGGGCGGATCGAGCCGAACGGGCGGCCTCGGGGACCAGCAGAGCAGGGGTCAGTTCCGCGCGGCGCTGAACGCCGCCCACCTGTCCAGGAGTCCGGCCGCCTCGCCGTCGTCCACCGCCTTCGCGGCGCGTTCCACCGCCGACGTCATCGCGGTCACAAGGTCGGCCCCCCGATCGAGGCCGTCGAACGCCACCAGCGCTGCCGCGGAATTGAGCAGGACGGCATCCCGGACGGGGCCCCTCTTACCCGCCAGCAGGTCCCGGGCCACGATCGCGTTGTGACGCCCGTCGCCCCCGCGCAGTTCCTCGATCGCGCACGTCGCCATCCCGAAGTCGCCGGGGGCGATCTCGTCCTCGTCGATCCGGCCGTCCGAGACACGCAGCACGCGGGTCGGGCCGGTCATCGTGATCTCGTCGAGGCCGTCGGCGCCCCGCACCACCAGTGCCGAGCGACCGCGGAGCGCGAACACCTCGGCCATCACGGTCATCAGGCGGTCGAAGGCGCACCCGATGAGGTTGGCCGCGGGTGCTGCGGGGTTGGTCAGCGGCCCCAGGATGTTGAAGACGGTCGGGATGCCGATCTCCCGCCGAGGCGCGGCGGCGAAGCGGAGTGCGGGATGGAACACGGGGGCGAAGCAGAAGGCCACGCCCACCTCGTCCACACACCGGGCGACCTCCTCCGGGCCCAGGTCGATCGCCACCCCGAGGGCCTCGAGGACGTCGGCTCCTCCGCTCTTCGAGGACGCCGCACGATTACCGTGCTTGACCACGGGCACTCCGCAGGCGCTCACGACGAGAGCAGACATGGTGGAGATGTTGACCGTTCCCTGCCGGTCGCCACCGGTCCCGACGATGTCGACGCAGGGCCGGGAGGTCGGCACCCGACGCGAGTAGTCGAGCATCGTGGAGGACAGGGCGTCCAGTTCCGGACCCGTCACACCCTTCATGTCGAGCGCGACCCCGAACGCCGCGATCTGCGCATCCGTCGCGAGGCCCTCCATGATCCGGGACATCGCCCAGCGGGCGTCCGCCGGTTCCAGGTCCTCACCCGCCGTGAGCGTGCCGAGTACCCCGGGCCAGGACCGGCCCTCGTCGAACGCTGCAGAACTCCCCACGTGTCCCGACCTCTCTCCCTGGATCCCGGCGGTCCGTCACCGTCCGACCGCACAGTGACAATCGTGCCACCAGCCGCATCGCCGGTGCCCGCGGACTCCCGCCACGGGGCCCGTGCTGGCACCTGCACGGGGCCCGCGCTGACACACGCACGGGGCCCGCGCTGACACCCGTCGGAGAGCCTGAGAAGCCCCTGATACCCCTGCACGGGGTGCGTCCCCTGACCGGTGACCGGGGAGTTCTAGGAACGACCTGCGAAAACGCTGTGGAGACACGCCGAAATCGGGGGTCCCTGCAGCCTCCGCCCACCTCAGGGGTCATACTTGGCCTCGTGACGAGCGCAGTGGATAACTCAGGATCGGCAATGGCTCAGCGCGTTCATTCGCTGAACCGGCCGAACATGGTCAGTGTGGGCACCATCATCTGGTTGTCCCAGGAGTTGATGTTCTTCGCGGGGCTGTTCGCGATGTACTTCGTCTCCAAGGCGAACTCGGGAGGTGACTGGCCCTCCTACCCGACGCACCTCAACGTCCCGTTCGCCCTGACTATCACGGCGATCCTCGTGGCGTCCTCGGTTACCTGTCAGATGGGCGTCTTCGCCGCCGAGCAGGGGGACGTCTTCGGTCTCCGCCGCTGGTACGTCATCTCCGCCCTGATGGGCACGGTCTTCCTCATCGGTCAGGCCTACGAGTACGTGATGTTGTACATCGAGGGCACCACGATCTCGTCGAGTGTCTACGGGTCCGTCTTCTTCATCACCACCGGTTTCCACGGTCTCCACGTGGCCGCCGGCGTACTGGCGTTCGTCGTCCTCGTCATGCGGACGACCATGTCCCGGTTCACTCCCGCCCAGGCCACGGCGGCCATCGTCGTGTCGTACTACTGGCACTTCGTCGACGTGGTCTGGATCGGCCTCTTCGTCACCATCTACTTCATTCAGTAGTCAGCTGGCCGCAGGACGCTGCGTCCAGCAGGTCCCAACTCCAAAGGGAACTCACAATGAACTCACCTCACCCACCCGCTGCGGACACGCCGTCGCCGGAGCCCGCGGTGAATCCGGCTCGTCCGGCCTCGTCGAAACGTCGCCGTAAGGCGACCGGCGCGCTCGTCATCGCCGCCGGTCTCCTCGGCGCCGGGGCCATCGCCACGGCCGTCGTTCCCGAGCCCCAGGTCGCGACGGCCCAGCAGGACCAGGCCGCGCTCATAGCCGAGGGCAAGTCGATCTACGACGTCGCGTGCATCACGTGCCACGGCCAGAACCTGCAGGGTGTCGAGGACCGCGGTCCGTCGCTCGTCGGCACGGGCGCGGGGGCGACCTACTTCCAGGTCCATTCCGGTCGTATGCCGGCGGCCAACAACGAGGCCCAGGCCGAGCGTAAGAAGCCGCGCTACAGCGAGCACCAGATCATCGCGCTCGCGGCGTACGTCGACCTCTTCGGCGGAGGCCCCGAGATCGTCACCGATCCCGACGGTTCGATCGCCCAGGAGTCCCTGCGTGGCGCCTCGGGCGAGGCCCGTGCCGAGGAGATCGCGCGCGGTTCGGAGCTCTTCCGCCTCAACTGCGCCTCCTGCCACAACTTCACCGGTCGCGGCGGTGCGCTGTCGGCGGGCAAGTACGCCCCCATTCTCGACCCTGCCAACGAGCAGGAGATCTACCAGGCAATGCTCACCGGCCCGCAGAACATGCCCAAGTTCTCGGACCGTCAGCTCACGCCTGACGAGAAGAAGGACATCATCGCCTTCATCAAGGACACGGATTCCAAGGTCTCGCCCGGCGGTTACGCGCTCGGCGGGCTCGGCCCCGTGACCGAAGGTGTGGCCATCTGGCTAGTCGGCATCGTCGCCCTCATCGGTGCGACCCTCTGGATCGGATCCCGTTCATGAGTGAGACCCCCAAGAACCCGTCCCCCGCGGACCTCGACCGGATGAGCGACGCCGAGCTCGTCCGGTTGGGTACCGAGCTCGACGAGGTCGACGTCCGATTCCGCGAGAACCGTTGGCCGGATGGTGTCAGCTCCCGATCCGAGAAGCGTGCCGCGCGAGTCGTCACCATCTGGTTCGCACTGTCCGCGGTCCTCGCGCTCGCCTTCGCCGTGATCTACATCGCCTGGCCGTGGGAGTACCGCGGCCAGGGCGAGGACGGCTACTGGCTCTACATGGTGTACACGCCCCTGCTCGGCCTGACGATCGGTCTGTCGATCCTCTTCCTGGGCTTCGGGGCCGTGCAGTTCACCAAGAAGTTCATCCCCGAGGAGATCTCGGTCCAGACCCGTCATGACGGCCCGTCGGAGGAGATCGACCGCCGGACGATCGTCGCCGGACTCAACGACTCCTGGAAGACCTCGACCCTGGGTCGACGCAAGGTCATGGGAGGCTTCCTCGGTGCGAGCGTCGCCCTCATCGGCCTGTCCGCGATCCTCCCGCTCGGTGGCATGATCAAGAACCCGTGGCGCCGCGGGGAACTCACCATCGCCGGAGACGGCACCCTGCACACCACCGGCTGGACCCTCGCGTCGGACACCCGTCCCGACGGACTCCCCGCCGAGAAGGTCTACCTCGGTCGTGACACCGGCAAGGTCTACCCGGACGGTCATCCCCCGGCGGGCGAGGGCCGCCTCGAGCGCATCCACGTGGAGGACCTCTCCGCCGGTGGACTCGAGTCCGTGTTCCCGCTTCCCGCGAGCGCCCTGGGCGACTTCGAGGAGCACATGCATTCAATCCACGGGGTGCGTAACTCGGTCATGCTGATCCGCTTCCGCCCGGCCGACTCGGCCAGGGTGATCAAGCGCAAGGGCCAGGAGAACTTCAACTACGGCGACCTGTACGCCTACTCGAAGATCTGCACGCACCTCGCATGCCCCACCTCACTGTACGAGCAGCAGACGCACCGCTTCCTCTGCCCGTGCCACCAGTCGCAGTTCGACGCGCTCGAGTACGCGAAGCCGATCTTCGGCCCCGCCGCGCGCGCACTGCCGCAGTTGCCCATCGCTGTTGACGACGAGGGTTACCTCGTTGCCAACGGCGACTTCATCGAGCCGGTCGGACCTGCCTTCTGGGAGCGTCGTTCATGAGTAACAACACCAAAATGGCCGCAGTGGGCAATGAGCTCGACTCGCGGTACACCATGGCCAAGGGCATGCGCCGGCAGATCAACAAGGTCTTCCCCACGCACTGGTCGTTCCTGCTGGGTGAGATCGCCCTGTACAGCTTCGTCATCCTGCTGATCTCGGGTGTGTACCTCACCCTCTTCTTCGATCCGTCGATGTCGAAGGTGATCTACCAGGGCGCCTACGCCCCGCTCAACGGCATCGAGATCTCCCGTGCCTACGAGACGGCGCTCAACATCTCGTTCGAGGTCCGTGGCGGCCTCTTCGTCCGCCAGATCCACCACTGGGCGGCGTTGCTCTTCGTCGCCTCGATGGTCGTCCACATGATCCGCATCTTCTTCACCGGCGCGTTCCGTCGCCCGCGTGAGGCCAACTGGGTCATCGGTTGCGTGCTGCTGCTGCTGGGCATCGTCGAGGGCTTCCTCGGTTACGGCCTGCCGGACGACGTCCTGTCGGGAACCGGCCTCCGGATCACCTCCGGCATCATCGTCGGACTCCCGGTGATCGGCACCTGGATGCACTGGATGATCTTCGGCGGGGACTTCCCCGGCGATCTCATGATCCCGCGCTTCTACGTCCTGCACGTGCTCATCATCCCCGCCATCATCCTGGCCCTGATCGCCGCGCACCTCGCGCTGGTCTGGTACCAGAAGCACACGCAGTTCCCCGGGCCCGGCCGCACGGAGAACAACGTCGTCGGTGTCCGGATCCTGCCGGTCTTCGCCGTCAAGTCCATCGCGTTCGGCGCCATCACCGTCGGCATGCTCATGCTCTTCTCGGGCCTGTTCACCATCAACGCCATATGGAACCTCGGGCCATACAACCCATCCCATATCTCCGCCGGCTCGCAACCCGACTGGTACATGCTGTGGACAGAGGGCGGCGCCCGCGTGATGCCTGCGTGGGAGATCTACCTGGGCAACTACACCATTCCCGCCGTGCTCTGGGTGGCTGTGATGCTCGGCGCGATGGTCGCCGTGATGTTCCTGTACCCGTGGATCGAGGCCAAGCTCACCGGTGACACCGCGCACCACAACCTGCTTCAGCGTCCGCGCGACGTGCCGGTTCGTACCGCCGCCGGCGTCATGGCCATCACGTTCTACGTGATCCTGGTGTTGATGGGATCCAACGACCTCATCGCGTATCACTTCAACATCTCGCTGAACGCCACCACATGGGCGGGCCGGATCGGACTGATCCTGCTGCCGCCGGTCATGTACTTCTTCACCTACCGGCTCTGCCTGGGTCTCCAGCGGGCCGACCGGGAGGTCCTGGAGCACGGGATCGAGACCGGCATCATCATGCGGATGCCGCAGGGTGAGTTCGTCGAGGTCCACCAGCCGCTCGGTGGGATCGACGAGCACGGCCACGCGGTTCCGCTCGAGTACGCGGGCGCCAAGGTGCCCACGAAGATGAACCAGCTCGGTGCGGCCGGTCGCCCCCCGCGGGGCGCGCTCACGGCCGACCCGGTCGACGAGGTTCGTCTGCTCGACGACGCCGATCACGGCAAGCACGACCGGGAGCACTCGATGCTCACCACGCTGCAGGAGGAGAACCGTACTCGTCGCCACGACGAGCACTGATCCACCGCTGACACCCGACCGCGGGCCGGAACTCCGACAGGAGTTCCGGCCCGCGGTCGTCTCGCACCTACCACCGGCGAGCGATCTCTCCACAGCTCGGCGGCCATGCGACGAACACAGGCGGCCGGCCTCCGCGATGCTGATCCCCCCGGAGGGGTCGACATCGACGGCTGCGTGACTCCGACCTCGTTCCACCGACCGCAGACGGCCTCCCCCGGTGACGAGTGGTGCCAGGGGCCCATAGGACTAACCGGACGGCGAGAACTCCATGGCCGGGTCAGTCAGTGGGGCGGTAGGCCCACCCACCGGTCACGGGGTGACCGGTACGGAGTTCGCCGGCGCGGGGTTCACCGATAGCGGCTGCCCGGCCATGTCGGCGACGGCTCGGAACGCCATCGTCATGCCAGATCCCAGGGGCACCCCGGGACCCGGGTAGGCCGCCCCGGACACCGAGGCCGACGAGTTCCCGGCGGCGTACAGGCCCGGGATCGGTGCACCGTCGGTATCGACCACGGATCCGTTCGGGTCGATCACGGCACCGCCCTTGGTGCCCAGGTCCCCCAGGACCACGCGCACGGCGTGCAGTCGCTCGCCGCCCAGTGGTCGCAGGCACTCCTCGGGCGTGGAAGCACCGAGGAAGAAGCGCCCGTAGGGATCCTCGCCTCGAGCGAAGTCGGCATCTCTGCCCTGGGCGGCGAAACCGTTGAATCGAGCGACGCTCTCGCCGAGGACGTCCGGATCGATACTGATGGACTCCGCGAGCTCTCCGATCGACCCTGCGGTGTGCCAGAGACCGGCCTCGCGCAACTGCTCGGGATCGGGCGCGGGAACGCAGATCGCCGGATATCCACCCGCCTCGGAGTCATCGAAGACGAACCAGAACTCCTCGCCCGCCCCGTCCTCCATCCGGGCGTGCATTCTCCGGCCCATCTGGTCGTACGGCAGGAGTTCGTTGCCGAAGCGTCGACCGGTGCCGTCTACGATGATCCCGGACCGGAAGCCGAGTGTGAACGCCGCGTGCCCGTTGGGGAACAGGGTCGCCGGGCACCACCACGACTGGTCGAGTAGGTCGAGCCGGGCCCCGACCTCATCGAACATGCGGACGGCGTCACCGGACCCGGTATCCGGGTGGGAGGCCGACCAGGCTGCGGTCGGCATCCCCTGCCACTGTCGACGCAACTCCGTCGACCGCTCGAACCCGCCCGCGGCCACCAGCACGCCACGCCGTGCGCGTATCGACCGCACGCCCGAGCCATCACGCACCTCGACCCCCACGACCCGCCCGGCGTCGTCCCGGATGAGCTGCTGTGCTGCCGTCGACAGCCGCAGCTCGGCGTTCTCCATGCCGTCCAAGGCGAGTACGAGGCGGGCGACCCAGGCGCGGCCGCCCTCCAACCTGGTGGTGTCCTCGGGGGCACCGAACTGGTCTGACGGGACCGAGGAGCGGATATCGCCCGTGCGCTCGCCCACCTCTTCCCCCCTGATCGGCTTGGGGTAGATGCTTCGACCCGTCTCCTGGCGACCGGGTGCGTCGAAGTAGTCGGGGAACGCCTGGAACCGCGTGGGGATCCCCAACGCCCCCTCTAGGAAGTCGACGACCATCGGCCCGGTGTTCAGGTACGCGTCCTGCAGTTCGTGGTCGGTCCGGTCACCCACCACGGCACGGAAGTAGGTGCGACCCATCTCCACCGAGTCCTCGAGCCCGTCGCGCGCGAGAACCGCGTTACCGGGCAGCCACACCGCACCGCCGCTGTACGCGGAGGTGCCGCCGAATCGATCCGTCTTCTCGACGAGGCAGATCGACAGCCCGCGCGCCGCGGCCGCAGCAGCACCGAAGAGCGCCGCGACGCCCGATCCCACCACAACGACATCGAACTCTGTATCAAACGTCCTGCTCTGCGCCGTCACGGGCACTCCTCGTCTCGTCACCACCGGGCATCCGACCCGGACTCCGGCCGCCGGCCGCCAGTCACTGGTCGATATTTCCTAGAACACGTTCTACGATAGCGGGCCGATACCTGGCTCGCGGCTCGAGCGACCGGACTGGTGACACCGCCACGACGTGAGGGCATGATCACGGTGTGACGGGCAACGAGGTCGAACACACCGAGGACGGTCGCTACATCGTGGTCCGGGGAAGGCGGTGGAGGGCCACCGATCCGTCGATTCCGGACACGCTCAGATCCGAGCTGGTCTCCGCACTCATGACCGGCCGCCGGCTCGTGAGGACCGAGGGCGACGCCGCCCGGGTGATGGTGCACGACGCCAAGGTCGCACTGGGCGAGCGCGGCGCCCCCTGGTGGGAGCCCACCGAGGAGGGGACACGGGACCGGCTCGCCGCGACGATCCGGACGCTCGTGCGCTCCCGCGGCGAGGGCTCGATCTGCCCCAGCGACGCGGCCCGCACGGTCGGCGGCGACCGGTGGCGAGAGCTCATGGGGACCGCCAGGCAGGTCGCCCTGGACCTCCGTGCACACGGTGTCGTCGCGATAACTCAACGCGGAGAGGTTGTCTCCGGAACCGAGGTCCGCGGTCCGATCCGAATCGTGGCGGCGGACGCACTCGACTTCCGGCCGCCGACCGACGGCACTGCGGAACCGGGCTGAAGCTACCAGCCGGTAACCCGCGCCGTTGCTCCGTGCGCAGCCTTGTACGATCACTACCGGTAGGAGACATTCACCTGATCGTCCCGTCCCCCTCTCACGGCGGGTCGTCCCACGGAAAGGCATACACCCTTGCGCCGCACAGTGTTCAACGAAGACCATGAGGCCTTCCGCCAGACAATCCGCGCCTTCATCGAGTCCGAGGTGTCCCCCCATTTCCAGGAGTGGTTCGACGCGGGCATCGTGCCGCGCGAGTTCTACTACAAGCTCGCCGACCTCGGGGTCTTCGGCATCAATGTCGATGAGGAGTACGGCGGTGCCGGGATCAACTCGCACAAGTTCGAGGCCATCCAGTCCGAGGAGACCGCCCGGGCCGGCGTGAACTTCGGCGGGTCGGGCGTTCACGTCCTGTTGGGGCTCCCCTACATCAAGGCCCTGGCCACCGAGGAGCAGAAGCAGCGCTATCTGCCCAAGTTCGTCGCCGGCGAGGAGATGTGGGCGCTGGCCATGACCGAGCCCGGCACCGGCTCGGATCTCGCCGGCATGAAGAGCACGGCCAAGCTCTCCGAGGACGGCACCCACTACGTCCTCAACGGCGCCAAGACGTTCATCACGGGCGGTGTCCACGCCGACCGCGTGATCGTCTGCGCCCGGACCGCTCCCCCGCGCGAGGACGACCGCCGCTTCGGCATCTCCCTCCTGGCCGTCGACACCACGCTCGAGGGCTACTCCGTGGGACGCAAGCTGGACAAGGTCGGGCTGCGAACCTCCGATACCGCCGAGCTGGCCTTCAGCGACGTCAAGGTTCCGGTCGAGGATCTGCTCGGCGAGGAGAACCGTGGCTTCTACTACCTGGGCCAGAACCTGCCGTCCGAGCGCTGGGGGATCGCCTACGGCGCCTACGCCCAGGCCGCTGCCGCCGTGCGATTCGCCAAGGAGTACACCCAGCAGCGCACGGTCTTCGGCAAGGAGGTCGCCTCGTTCCAGAACACCAAGTTCGAACTCGCCGCTTGTCAGGCCAAGGTCGACGCGTCGCAGGCCGTCGCCGACCGGGCGCTCGAGGCGCTCGACGAGGGAGAGCTGACCGCCGCCGAGGCCGCATCGGCCAAGCTGTTCTGCACCGAGATCGCGGCCGAGGTGATCGACCGCTGCCTGCAGCTGCACGGCGGATACGGCTTCATCAACGAGTACCCGATCGCTCGTCTGTACACGGACAACCGGGTCAATCGGATCTACGGCGGAACCAATGAGGTCATGAAGACCATCATCGCCAAGGACATGGGACTGTAGTTCCCGCACCTGGCATGAACCGGGCCGGGACCAGCGCGCCGCGCGGGTCCCGGCCCGAGCTCGTTCCCGGGCATTGCCCCGGCGCGGGAGAGAGGCCCGAGTGAGGGCATTACCGGCTCTTCGCATCTGAGTGTGGGTG
>NZ_JAALDX010000472.1 GCF_014145095.1 Dietzia sp. SLG310A2-38A2
CCGTTGGTGTTCTCGTTGGATCCGCGCTGCCAGGGCGAGTGCGGGTCGCAGAAGTACACCTGGCAGTTGGTGCTCAGCGTGAATTTGGCGGTCTGCGCCATCTCCGAACCTTGGTCCCAGGTCAGCGACCTGAGCAGGTGATCGGGCAACTGGCTCATACGCTCGATCAGAACCCCGATGACCTCCTCGCTGACCCGTGATCGCGGTAGCGAACCGAGCATCACGTACCGCGAATGCCGCTCGACCAGGGTCACTATCGCCGAAGCGCTGCGGGCGCCCAGGACCAGGTCGCCCTCCCAGTGCCCCGGAACTGCTCGGTCCTCGGCCTCGGCAGGCCGGGTCGAGACGTTGAACCCCTTGACCCAGGCCTTGCCGGTGCGGTCGGCCGACGCCTTGCGCGACTGCGGTTTGCGCTGTCGACGGCCGGATCTGAGAGCGACCTGCCTGCCGATCTCCATCCGGAATCCACCCCGTGCCTGGAAATAGATGGCCTGGTAGATCGTCTCGTGGGACACATGCATCTCCGGCTGATCGGGGTAGGTCAGCGTGAGCCACCGCGAGATCTGCATCGGTGACCACCGCAGCTCGAGCTTGGCCTTGACCGTAGACCACAGCGGCGGATAGGCACGGCCGTGAGCAGGCTTGAGCTTGCCCGCACGCTTGCGTCTGGCACGCTCATCGGCTTTGCGCTGAGCCTGCTCGCAGGAGTACAGCCAGCGATACGACCCGGACAGGCCCGGGGTGTGGCCCCGCTTTCGATGCGGGTGCCGAGCCCCCTGCCCCTTCGCGCACCGCGCACCCCGGGCCGAGTTGTTGCGCTCGACTTCCCGCCAGACCGTGGTGCGACTACGCCCGATCCGCTCGGCGATCTCCGGGTAGGTCAACCCCTGCCCAAACAAGGCCTCGATCTTGGCCCGCTCGACAACCGACAACCGCGCACCAGGCACCGCGATCTCCTACAGTCAAACCGCCCCCGCCTCTCGGGAGCGACGTTGCAACAACCGTATGAAACCGCC
>NZ_JAALDX010000473.1 GCF_014145095.1 Dietzia sp. SLG310A2-38A2
ACTACCCGCACATGAGCGAGCGCATGCGTGCGGAGGCCCACGTCGGGGGCCGGGCCGCGGCCCAGGACCCGGCTGCGGTCAAGGACGTGGCCGAGCGCGGCTCGTCACCGCAGAGAGGCTGACCCACCCGCCCGTACTCACCCACGGGCGTCGGTCCCCGCTGAACCCCGTCGGTAGGCTCGTCCTCCGGCGGGGTTCGGCGCGTGTCAGCCCTTCCTGCCCATCACCCCCAATCACCAGCACGAACACTCGTCAGGAGCACACGTGAGCACCCCCGGCACCCCGGCACTACTCACCGTCACCGGACCCGACCGGCCAGGTGTGACAGCGAGGATCATGGCGGTCCTCGCCTCCCATCACGCCGACCTGGTGGACGTCGAGCAGGTCGTGGTCAACGGCCACCTCTCCCTGGGGCTCATGGTCCGGGTGGACGCCGACGCGGACGTCGTGGCCGTGGTCCGCGAGCTCACCGACCAGGTCCACGATCTGGGGATGCAGCTGGAGGTCCAGTTCGACGACATCGCGCCCGCGACCCCGCCGTCCACCCACGCGGTGGTGATCCTCGGCAGTCCGGTCACCGCGTCGGCGTTCTCCGCGGTGGCGGGTTCGCTCGCGTCGATCGGCGCGAACATCGACACCATCCGGGGGATCGCCGACTACCCGGTGACGGGTCTGGAGCTGCACGTCTCGACCGCCGGTCGTGACGCCGCCGACGACGCCAGGTTGCGCGAGGCGATGGCGTCCCTGTCGGACGCGCACGGCGTCGACATCTCGGTGGACGGCGCCGGGCTGGGCCGCCGGTCCAAGCGTCTCGTGGTGTTCGACGTGGACTCCACCCTGGTCCAGGGTGAGGTCATCGAGATGCTCGCCGCCCACGCGGGCAGGGAGGCCGAGGTCCGTGCGGTGACCGAGCGCGCGATGCGGGGGGAGCTGGACTTCGCCCAGTCCCTCCACGAGCGCGTGGCGACGCTGGCCGGACTGCCGGCCACCGTCCTCGACGAGGTCGCGGCCAGCATTGTTCTGACCCCGGGTGCGCGGACGACCATCCGCACCCTCAAGCGTCTCGGCATCCGCTGCGGTGTGGTGTCGGGCGGGTTCATCCAGGTGATCGCCGGCCTCGCCGAGGAGTTGGGTCTCGACTTCGCGAGGGCCAACACGCTCGAGATCGAGGACGGTGTCCTCACCGGCCGCGTCATCGGCGAGGTGGTGGGTCGCGAGGCCAAGGCCGAGTACCTGCGCGAGTTCGCCGAGGAACTCGGCATCTCGCTGAGCCAGACCGTCGCGGTGGGCGACGGGGCGAACGACATCGACATGCTCACCGCTGCGGGGCTGGGGATCGCGTTCTGCGCCAAGCCCGCCCTCCGCGAGGTGGCCGACGCGTCGCTGTCCAAGCCGTTCCTCGACACCGTCCTGTTCGTCCTCGGCATCACGCGCGACGAGATCGAGGCGGCCGACACCGCCGCCGGTACCTACCGCCGCGTCCCGCTCGTGTGACCGACGGACCGCCCCCCGACGAAGCCCTGCACGACGAACCATTGCCCGGAGGTCCCGCGTCCGGCGCCGCGCTCGACTGGTGCCACGCGCGACTTCGCGCAGGGTCGGCCGGGACCGAGGACCCGGACGACCGTGGCACCGTGCGCTCCATGCCGATCGTGCTGCACCTGCCCAAGGCGGACCTCCCCGGACGGACCCCGCTGCT
>NZ_JAALDX010000474.1 GCF_014145095.1 Dietzia sp. SLG310A2-38A2
CCGGGAGCTCGGGGGCGCCCGCCAGGTCCAGCCAGGCCAGGGCGTTGGCGACGGTGCTCTCGAGCCCGACGTTGCCGGCCGTGCACACCACGCCGACCAGGTCGATCCGCCCGGCCAGGTGCTCGGACACCAGGTAGGCGATCGCGAGGGCGTCGTCGATCCCAGGGTCGCAGTCGAGAAGGACCGGGGTCCGGGCGGTCCGCTCCGAGTCCACCCCGGGGCGGGAGGCGGTCACCGGGGTCGGGCGGACATCAGGACGTCGCGGGTGACCTCCAGATGACCGAGGTGGGTCGCGACGTCGTGGAGGATGTGCGCCAGCACCCACTCCACCGTGAGAGTGCCCGCGGCACGCGCCCGTTCCACCGGGAACGCCGTACCGGTGGGGTGGGCGAGGCCGCCCCGTGTCAGCGCGTCCGTGGTCCAGTCCGGGACCCTGTCGGCCAGCGCGGACAGCCTGTCGAGTTCGGGGAGAACCGGCCCGTCGTACTCGAACTCCGACTCGCGCTGCCGGCTGACCTGCTCGCCCCCCAGACACGATGCCCCCCACGAGGTGAGCACCCCGCAGAGGTGATGGACGATCGCTGCCGCGGAGTTGGTCGGATACGCCCCGCCCACCGCCGTGGGTCGTGCGTGGACCAGGGAGCCCGGGTCGTCTCCGCCGAGTTCGGTCACCACCGCGCGGAGCGCGGGGACGAGCTCGGCGGTCAGGATGAGGTGCACTGCCGCCGAGGTGGGTGAGTCCATACCGGTGATCCTATTGTCCGGGCCACTCACCGCTCACCACGGACTGGGACGGAAGTCCTTGAGGAAGCAGCCGAAGAGGTCCTCGCCGGCCTCGCCCCGGACGATCGGGTCGACCACGCGGGCGGCCCCGTCGACGAGGTCGAGCGGTGCGTGGAAGCCCTCCTCGTGGAGCCGGACCTTGGTCGTGTGCGGTCGCTCGTCGGTGATCCAGCCCGTGTCGACCGCGGTCATGAGGATGCCGTGTTCGGTGAACATCTCCTCGGCGGACGTGCGGGTGAGCATGTTCAGGCCGGCCTTGGCCATGTTGGTGTGCGGGTGCCCCGCGCCCTTGTAGCGACGGGAGAACTGCCCCTCCATGGCGGAGACGTTGACGACGTACTTGCGTCGGGCGTTCGACGCGGCGAGCGCGGGCCGCAGGCGGGAGACCAGGATGAACGGCGCGACCGAGTTGCACAGCTGCACCTCGAGCATCTCCATGGGCTCCACCTGCTCGACCGTGGCCACCCAGCTGTTGTGGTCGACCACGTCCGGTAGCAGCCCGCCGGCGTCGATGGCGGTTCCGGCGGCCACCCGCTCCAGGGACGCCGATCCGGCGAGGAGTGCCTGCTCGGCGATGTGTCCGGCCTCGCGCTCGGCCTCATCGGTGCCGATGAGCGCGGATTCGCCGCCCATCAGCGCAGCCGGGTGCAGCTCGGAGGTGCGGCCCATGGTGACCATCGGGATGTCGGCGGCCCGTCCGGTGAGGGGCGCGGACTCCCCGTCCACGAGACCGGAGTACGACCCGGGGGAGCGGCGCACGGTCTGGGCGGCGTTGTTGATGAGGATGTCCAGCGGCCCGGCGGCGGCGACCTCGTCGGCCAGGGCGACGACCTGGGCGGGATCGCGCAGGTCGACGCCGATCACGTGCACCCTGTCGGCCCAGTCCGCATGGTCGGGCATCGAGGCGAACCGCCGGACGGCGTCGCGGGGGAACCGGGTCGTGACGGTCACGTCCGCGCCCGCCCGCAGCAGCATGAGCGCGATGTACATGCCGATCTTGGCGCGGCCCCCGGTGAGCAGGGCCCGCCGACCGGTCAGGTCCATGTCCGGGTCCCGCCTGGCACGGTTGGCCGCGGCGCACTCGGGGCACAGCTGGTGGTAGAAGGCGTCAACCTGCGTGTACAGCTGTTTGCACACGTAGCACGCCACCGCGCGCTGCAGGTGTCCGGCCACGGCCCCCGGGGTGTTCGACACCAGCCGGATCCCGGCCGTCTCGTCGTCGATCCGGGACGG
>NZ_JAALDX010000475.1 GCF_014145095.1 Dietzia sp. SLG310A2-38A2
GTCGCCCCGCGCGTGGCGGGCAGGCCTCCGGCTCGGCCTCGTCGAACGACGAGGTCCAGGGCATCAGCGGTTCGACCCGGCTCGAGGCCAAGCGTCAGCGTCGGCGCGACGGACGCGATGCCGGGCGCCGCCGCCAGCCCATCCTCTCCGAGTCCGAGTTCCTCGCACGCCGTGAGTCCGTCGACCGCGTGATGGTGGTCCGAGAGAAGAGGCGCGGCGACGGCAAGGGGATCATGACCCAGGTCGGCGTGCTGGAGGACAAGGTCCTCGTGGAGCACTTCGTCACTACCGAGTCCGCGCGCTCCATGGTGGGCAACGTCTACCTCGGCCGCGTCCAGAACGTGCTCCCGAGCATGGAGGCCGCGTTCGTCGACATCGGTCGCGGTCGCAACGGTGTCTTGTACGCCGGCGAGGTGAACTGGGAGGCCGCCGGACTTGGCGGCAAGGCCCGGCGGATCGAACAGGCGCTCAGGCCCGGCGACATGGTCCTGGTGCAGGTCACCAAGGACCCCATCGGCCAGAAGGGCGCCCGCCTGACCACGCAGATCTCGCTGGCGGGCCGATTCCTGGTGTACGTGCCCGACGGCAACTCCACCGGCATCTCCCGCAAGCTCCCCGACACCGAGCGGCGTCGGCTCAAGGCGATCCTCAAGGACGTCGTCCCCGAGGGCTCTGGTGTGATCATCCGGACCGCGGCCGAGGGGGTCAGCGAGGAGGAGATCGGCCGGGACGTCGAACGACTCGCGGCCCAGTGGACCGAGATCGCCGAGGCCTCCGCCGAGCGGACCTCAGCCGGTGCCGGCACGCCGGTGGCCCTCTACGAGGAGCCTGACCTGCTGGTCAAGGTGGTGCGCGACCTGTTCAACGAGGACTTCTCCTCGCTGGTGATCCAGGGCGACACCTCCTGGGACACCGTTCACGACTACGTCTCGAGGGTCGCACCGGAGATGACCGAGCGGCTCGAGCGGTACGACAATCCCGACGTCGACGTGTTCGCCACCCACCGCGTGGACGAGCAGCTGGCCAAGGCGCTCGACCGCAAGGTGTGGCTGCCCTCCGGCGGCTCGTTGGTGATCGACCGCACCGAGGCCATGACGGTCATCGACGTGAACACCGGCAAGTACACCGGTTCGGGCGGCAACCTCGAGGAGACCGTCACCAAGAACAACCTCGAGGCGGCCGAGGAGATCGTGCGCCAGCTGCGCCTGCGCGACGTGGGCGGGATGGTGATCATCGACTTCATCGACATGGTGCTCGAGGCCAACCGCGACCTCGTGCTGCGGCGGCTCACCGAGGCGCTGGGCCGAGACCGCACCCGGCACCAGGTCTCCGAGGTCACCTCGCTGGGGCTGGTCCAGCTCACCCGGAAGAAGGTGGGCACGGGTCTCGTCGAGGCCTTCTCCACGCCCTGCGAGCACTGCCAGGGACGTGGCCTGATCGTCCACGCCGACCCGGTCCACACCGAGTCGCACAATGCCGACGAGCCCGGCTCGCGACGCGGCCGCAAGCGTGGCGGCAAGGGATCGGAGTCGGATCAGTCCGACTCCCAGGCCTCCTCGTCGCCGGTACCCAGGCAGGTACCCAAGAAGGACGGGCCCGCGCCGGCCGCGCACCCGGCCGCGCTCGCGATCGCCCGTCAGGAGGCCGAGCAGGCGGCCGCGG
>NZ_JAALDX010000476.1:0-20928 GCF_014145095.1 Dietzia sp. SLG310A2-38A2
ACGCTCCTCGGCGACGTCCGGGACCACGCGCTTGGCGGCGTCGGTGGGGGTGGCCGCGCGCAGGTCGGCGACCAGGTCGGAGAGCGGCGAGTCCGGCTCGTGTCCGATCGCGCTGACCACGGGCGTGCGACACCGCGAGATCGCCCGCACCAGTGCCTCGTCGGAGAACGGGAGCAGATCCTCGACCGAGCCCCCGCCGCGGGCCAGGATGATCACGTCGACGACCGGGTCGGCGTCGAGTTCCGCCAACGCCTCCAGAATCTGGGGCACGGCCGACGGTCCCTGGACCGCGGTGTTGCGGACGGCGAACCGCACGTCGGGCCACCGACCTCGGGACACCTCGACCACGTCGCGCTCGGCCGCACTCGCGCGGCCGGTCACCAGCCCGACACAGGTCGGGAGGAACGGCAGCGGGCGCTTGAGTCGCGGGTCGAACAGGCCCTCGGCGGCCAGGGCCTGCTTGAGCCTCTCGATGCGGGCGAGGAGTTCACCGATGCCCACCGGACGGATCTCGGACACCTGGAGCGAGAACGATCCACGACCGGTGTAGAAGCGGGGCGTTCCCCGGACCACGACCCGGCTGCCCTCGGTCACCGGCACCGGCGCCTCGGAGATGAGGCGGGGCGGGCAGGTGAGAGTCAGCGAATTGTCCACCGAGGGGTCGCGCAGGGTGAGGAACGCCATCCGGGTGCCCGGGCGCAGGCTGAGCTGGGTGATCTGTCCCTCGACCCAGACCGCGCCGAGGCGGTGGATCCAGTTGGCGATCTGGTCCGAGACCACCCGGACCGGCCACGGCTGCTCGGGGCTGCTGGGGGAGCTCGAGGAACCGGCGGTCACGTCGTGCGCGGGGCGACGCGGCCGGTCGGAACGTCGGGATCGTCGCCGCCGGCCCCGCGGTCCCCGTCCGGGCCGACCGTGGTGCCGGACCCGGCCCCTGCCCCGGCCTGGGTCCCGTCGCCGTCGAGGTCCTCGTCGAACGTCGCCCACTCCGGCTTGTCCGACCGGACGGGGAACACCGTCGCGATCACCCGATCGCCCTTGACCGCGAGTCCGGCGACGGTCTGGCCGGCGTGGAGGTACGTCTGCACCAGGCTGCCGGCGACCTTCACGGGGACCGCGGGCAACGCGACAGCTGCCTGTACCGCGCGACCGGGGAGCTCCACGGCGAGCTCCACCGCAGAGGCGGCGACCCCGATGGAGACACGGGTGAGGAAGAAGGGACGGAGCATGGAACCCTCTCTGCCGGGGGGCGTCCGGGAGGCGTGATGGTCGGAATCCAGTATGAACCGTACCCTGGTGGCATGACCGAGCAGACCGACATGATCGCCGAACCGGCAACCAAGCGAGTACTTCTCGCGGAACCGCGCGGCTATTGCGCCGGCGTCGACCGGGCCGTCGAGACGGTCGAGAAGGCCCTGGCCACGCACGGAGCGCCGCTGTACGTCCGCAAGGAGATCGTCCACAACAAGCACGTGGTGGAGTCCTTCACCGACCAGGGCGTGATCTTCGTCGACGAGACCGACGAGGTCCCGCACGGGTCGAACCTGGTGTTCTCCGCCCACGGGGTCTCGCCGGCCGTTCGCGAGAGCGCCCTGCAGTTGGAGCTGAACACCTTCGACGCGACCTGCCCGCTCGTGACCAAGGTCCACACCGAGGTCAAGCGCTTCGCCCGGGAGGGCTACCTGATCCTGTTGGTCGGGCACGAAGGTCACGAGGAGGTCGAGGGGACCGCAGGCGAGGCACCCGATGTGGTGACCCTGGTCGACGGCCCGGAGTCCGTGGACGACCTGGACATTCCCGTGGACACCGAGAAGCTGATCTGGCTCTCGCAGACCACGCTCAGCGTGGACGAGACCATGGAGACGGTGCGGCGGCTCAAGGAGAAGTACCCGACGCTGATCGATCCGCCGTCGGACGACATCTGCTACGCCACGCAGAACCGGCAGGTCGCGGTCAAGACCATGGCGCCGCAGTGCGACCTGGTGATCGTGGTGGGTTCGCAGAACTCGTCCAACTCGGTCCGCCTCGTCGAGGTGGCACTGCAGGCCGGTGCGCGCGACGCGCACCTGGTGGACTACGCCAAGGAGATCGACACGACCTGGTTCGAGGGCGTCGCCACGGTGGGGGTCACCTCGGGCGCGTCTGTGCCGGAGTTGCTGGTGCGAGGTGTGGTGGACCTGTTGGCCGACCACGGCTACAACGACGTCTCCTCGGTGCGGACCGCCCAGGAGACCATCACGTTCTCGCTTCCCCGCGAACTGCGGGTTCCCAAGAAGGTCTGATCCGAAGGAGCCTCAGCGGCGGGCGTGCGCCGGCGCCGCCCGCTGTCGGCGGACCGCCACCGGGCGGGTGGCGCGGGGCTCGAGGATGAACGCCCTGATCAGTGCGATCGCGACCACGACCAGCGTGGTCGTGAGCATCAGCGGGAACCTGGTCGCCAGCGGCAGCACCAACGAGATCATCTGGGAACGGGAGAAGGCCGCCGCGGTCAGACCCGCCCCGGCGATCACCGAGGCCAGCGGGACGAGCACCGACATGATGATCGGCGGCTGGATGCCGGCGACGAACAGCGCCCGGCGGGAGACCGCCAGCACCGCGATCAGGCAACCGAGGAAATAGCCCACGGTGAAGCCGGTCCCGAGGCCCCCGGAGAGGGAGTCGATCGCCACCCCGGTGAGGGCGATGGCCACCGCGAGCAGGACCGCCGACCAGGCCGGGAGGCCTCGAACAGTCGAGACGACGGATCTCTCGTCCGCCGGGACCCGTCCGCTCCTACGTGTGCTCACAGGATGAGACTCTAACTCTCGAGTCGGCGAGCGAGGAATCTGCCGAAGCGCCGCAGCGCGTTGGGCTTACCCTCCGAGGGTGAGGGCCGGTTACCGTAGACAGCGTGCGGGTCGACGGGCCCCGTGGGAGGGTTCGCCTGGTCAGCGGACGGATCGTCGGCATCCGGGTCCGGCGGGACCACCTTGTCGTCGTCGAGTGCCAAGGTTCCCACCACCGAATCCCCCGGAGCGGTCGCCTCGACGGAGCCGCTGTCCGGGGCCCCGTGGACGGGTCCCGGGCGAGTGTCCTTGATCCCCGCCATGATGGCGCTACTGCTCTTGCGCAGCGGAGCGAACCGCGAACTCGACATCTCGCCGAGCCAGGCCGTCAGACGACCCTCGTCGGTGGCGGACGCGAGGTCCGACGCGGTGACGTCCCCGGTCCGGAGATCGATCTGCTCGCCGAGGTATCGGAGCATCACGGCGACCACCGCCAGGATCGGCACCGCGAGGAACGCCCCGACGATGCCGAACAGTGTGCCGCCCGCGGCCACCCCGAGCAGGATCACCACCGGGTGCAGATTCATCGCCTTCGACTGCAGGATGGGTTGGAGCACGTTGCTCTCGAGTTGCTGCACCGCGATGATCACGACCAGCACGATGATCGCGGTGGTCAGGCCGTTGGCCACCAGTGCGATGAGCACCGCAAGCGCACCGGCGGTGAACGCACCGACGATGGGGATGAACCCGGCCAGGAAGGTGATGACCGCCAGCGCCCATGCCAGCGGCACGCCCAGGATGACCAGAGCCAGGCCGATGAAGAAGGCGTCCACGAACGAGACGATCGCCTGGGCGCGGATGTATCCGCCCAGGGTGTTCCAGCTGCGGGTCAGGACCTCGGTGAGGTGGCGTCCGGCATTGCGGCCGGCGATCCGGCGCACGAACGGCAGGAACCGGGGACCGTCCTTGATGAAGAAGAACGTGAGCACCAAGACCAGGACGAAGGTGATGAGAATCGAACCCACCGCGGTCACGCCGGTGAACACGCCGTTCGCGATCTGGTCACCGCGGTCCTGCAGTGTCGAGCTGAGCTGGCCCAGCACGCTGTCGAGCTGTTCGTCCCGGATGTTCAGGGGCGGACCGCGGAGCCAGTCCTGGACCTCTCCGATCGCCTCCGACGTCTGGTCCGCGAGCTGGACACTCTGCTCGATGATCGACGGTGCGATAAGGGCGAGAACGCCCGCGACGGCGGCGAGTGACCCGAGGAGTGAGATGAGCGCGGCCAGGGCTTTGGGAACGCCGTGGCGGGTCATCCATCCCGTGGGGGGCCAGAGGACCGTCGCCACGATGAGCGCGAGCAGGATCGGCAGGATGCCCACCCACAGCGCGCCACCGATCTGGCTCAGCAGCCACCCCGCGATGAGCAGAATGGCCAGGCGCAGCGCCCAGTCGGTGACCCAGCGTCCGCCGAGACCGATGAGGACGGACCGGTCGACGTGCTCCTCGTCTGACCCGACTGGAGGAGGCGGTTTCGGCTCGTCACTCATGCCACACATCTTGTCAGAGGTCACTCGGCTGCGCTCCCTGTGACCGGCCGGGGTGGCGGGCAGGGGGCACGGAAGGGGCGGGCCGTAGACTCGGGCCTCGTGAGCCTCACCCTCGGAATCGTCGGACTGCCCAACGTCGGTAAGTCGACCCTGTTCAACGCCCTGACGAACAACGACGCGCTAGCCGCCAACTATCCGTTCGCCACGATCGAGCCGAACATCGGGGTCGTGGATCTGCCGGATCCGCGCCTGGCCCGCCTGGCCGAGATCTTCGGCTCCGAGCGGATACTGCCGGCGGTCGTGTCGTTCGTGGACATCGCCGGCATCGTCAAGGGTGCCAGCACCGGTGAGGGCATGGGCAACAAGTTCCTCGCCAACATCCGCGAGGCCGAGGCCATCTGCCAGGTGGTGCGCGTGTTCGACGACCCGGACGTGATCCACGTGGACGGCAGGGTCGACCCGATGGCCGACATCGAGGTGATCGCCACCGAGCTGATCCTGGCGGACATGGAGACCCTCGAGAAGGCGATCCCGCGCCTCGAGAAGGAGTCCCGCAAGGACAAGTCCCTGCTTCCGCAGCTCGAGGAGATCCGCAAGGCGCAAGCCGTGCTCGAGGACGGCCGGACCCTGTTCAAGGCCCAGGACGAGGTGGACCGCGCCGTGCTGCGCGACCTGCACCTGATGACCGCGAAGCCCTTCCTCTACGTCTTCAACGCCGACGAGGCCGTGCTGACCGACGCCGAGCGTCAGGCCGAGCTGCGCGCCGCCGTCGCTCCCGCCGACTGCGTGTTCCTCGACGCCAAAGTGGAGTCCGAGCTCCGCGAGCTGGAGGAAGAGGACGCCATGGAGCTGCTGGAGTCGATCGGTCAGGACGAGCCGGGCCTGAACGCGCTCGCCCGCGCCGGCTTCCACACCCTCGGGCTGCAGACCTACCTCACCGCCGGTCCCAAGGAGTCGCGCGCCTGGACGATCCGCAAGGGCGACACCGCCCCCAAGGCCGCCGGCGTGATCCACACCGACTTCGAGAAGGGCTTCATCAAGGCCGAGATCGTGTCGTTCTCCGACCTCGACGCCGCGGGCTCGATGGCTGCCGCCAAGGCCGCCGGGAAGGTGCGCATGGAGGGCAAGGACTACGTGATGGCCGACGGCGACGTGGTGGAGTTCCGCTTCAACGTCTGAGTCCCAGCGCTTCAGCGACGGCCCCGTCTGGCCTCGGCAACCGGGGTCGCCGGCGTTCTCAGACCCGTTCGGGCATCGTCGAGGATTACGGCCCAACGTCACTCCCACTAACCGGTCAATTGCGGCGCCGGTAGGTCAGGGCGTCGCGGCCGATAGCTCCTCACGAACGATGCGGGTACCCGCGCTGAGCGCGCTCAACTTCGCCAGTGCGATGCCCCGGGAGAAGGGCGCCATGCCGCAGTTGGTGCTGGGCAGGAGTTTGTCCTCGTCGACGAACTGCAGGGCGTTGCGGAGCGTGGCGGCGACCTCCTCCGGAGTTTCGACCTTCTCGTTGGCCACGTCTATCGCCCCGAGCATGACCTTCTTGCCGCGGACCAGTTCGACGAGGTCAATCGGGACACAGGAGTTGTGGCACTCCAGGGAGATGATGTCGATGCTGGACTGCTGCAGGAGGGGGAACGACTCCTCGTACTGGCGCCATTCCGAACCGAGGGTGGCCTTCCAGTCGGTGTTCGCCTTGATCCCGTAGCCGTAGCAGATGTGCACTGCGGTCTCTGCGCGTAATCCCTCTGTCGCCCTTTCGAGCGTCGCGACGCCCCAGTCCCTCATCTCATCGAAGTAGACGTTGAACGCGGGCTCGTCGAACTGGATGATGTCGACCCCCGCAGCCTCGAGGTCTCGTGCCTCCTGGTTGAGGATCGTCGCGAACTCCCACGCCAGCTTCTCGCGGCTTTTGTAGTGGTCGTCGTAGAGCGTGTCGATCATCGTCATGGGGCCGGGGAGTGCCCACTTGATCGGCCGATCGGTCTGCTGTCGTAGGAATTTCGCGTCGTCGACGAAAACCGGCGTGGAGCGGCGCACGTCACCGACCACGGTAGGCACACTCGCGTCGTAGCGATTGCGGATCCGAACCGTCTCGCGCTGCTCGAAGTCGACCCCGTCGAGATGCTCGATGAACGTTGTCACAAAGTGCTGACGGGTCTGCTCGCCGTCACTGACGATGTCGATTCCGCGATCGCTTTGCGCCTTCACGGCGATACTCAGCGCGTCCTGCTTACCCTCGACCAACTCATCGCCCTGCAACTTCCAGGGCGCCCAGAGGGTTTCAGGTTGGGCGAGCCACGAGGGCTTGGGCAGGCTGCCGACGGTGGACGTGGGCAGGATCTGGTTCATGGTCGACTTTCCTCCGGTGGTCATCCGACGAGAACGGGGTAGCGGGCGGCCCACTGCTTGAGGAGTTCGCGGTGGGGCCCCATTAAGCGTTCTTCCGTGTACTTACCCTGCTTCTTCGCGAGCTGACTGCGCTCGACACGGTCGTAGATGATCGGGGTGGGCGAGTAGTCCTTCTGTTCCAGGGTCGGTCGGTAGATTTCTGCGGCGGGGTAGGTCGCGTTGTAAATCTCCGGCCGATAGATCCGCTGGAAGGTCTCCATGACGCTCACCGTGCCGATGAGCTGCAGGTCGGTGTAGTCGCTGAGCAGATCGCCTTGGAAGTAGAACGCGAGCGGGGCGACTCCGCCGGGCGGCAGGAAATACCTGACCTGGAGCCCCATCTTGCGGAAGTACTCGTCGGTCAACGAATAGTCGTCCTGCTGGTACTCGACACCGAGGGTCGGATGGTGGTGTCCGGTCCGGCGGTAGGTCCGGCTCGTGGACACACTGATGCAGATCACGGGATCCACCTCGAAGCGCTCCCGGTAGGCCTCGGAGTCGAGGAAGTGCTGGAACAACTTGCCGTGCAGGTCGCCGAAGTCGCCGGGCACGGTGAACTCGGAGCTTCCCTCGTTGACCGCTGGCAGCCGAACGCTGAAGTCGAAATCGCGGACGTAGGACGAGAAGTTGTTCCCAACGATCCCAGGGATGCGGGCTCCGGTGTCCCGGTCGACGATCTGGATATCCAGTACCTCGATCAGGGGGAACCGGTGGTCCGAGCCCTTCGAGTTGAACTGCAGCTCGGCGGAGACGATCTCGAGCTCGACGGAGTAGCGGTCCCCGGTCGGATTGTCCCGGCGTGCGAGGTCATTGAACCGACGGTTGATCATCGACAGGGTTCGGCGGAGGTTCTGCTGTCGGTGCTCGCCTCGGGCCAGGTTCGCGAAGTTCGTGGTGGTTCGGGAATTCTCCGACGGCGAGTAGTTCTCGTCGAAGCGGGTGGTGTTGATGCGATACGTGAGTTCGTTCGACATGTGCGTCCCATTCGGGTGTTGATCGGCCGGGCTCGGCGCGGCGGAAACTCTGTGCGCCCATCCTGCAGTCCCAGTTCAGTTATTGGGTAACTACCATTTGTTATGGATCTGTATAGCCTTGAGCTATGCGTCGAGAATCCAGGGGAATCACCCTCCAGCAGTTGCACTACTTCATCGAGGTCGCGGCGGAAGGCTCGATCACCGGCGCTGCGGAGCTGCTCTATGTCGCCCAACCGACCATGTCCGCCTCCATGAAGGACCTGGAGAACAGAGTGGGTCGCACCCTCCTCGTCCGATCCGCCCGAGGAGTGACGCTGACCGACGAGGGAGCGGAGTTCCTCGGCTACGCCAGGCAGGTGGTCGAGCAGATGTCCCTACTGGAGCAGCGCTACCTCGGTCAGCCGCCGTCCCGCCGACTGCTCGGGGTGTCGGCGCAGCACTACTCGTTCGTGGTGGAGGCGTTCATCCGGATGGTGCGATCAGGCGAGGCGGAACAGTACGAGTTCTCGCTTCGTGAGACGCGAACCTGGGACATCATCGAGGATGTCCGGACCCTCCGCAGCGAGGTGGGTGTGCTCTACCGGAACGACTTCAACCGGAAGGTCATCGACAAGCTACTCCGCGATTCCGGCCTGGTCTTCCACCCACTCTTCGCAGCGCTGCCGCACATCTTCATCTCCAGGCAGAACCCGTTGGCATCCCGGGAACGCGTCACCCTCGACGACCTCGCGGACCTGCCCAGGCTCACCTTTGACCAGGGCGCGAACAACTCGTTCTACTTCGCTGAGGAGATCCTCTCCACCCGGTCGAGCAAAAGAGAGATCAGGGTTTCCGACCGCGCGACCATCTTCAACCTCATGATCGGTCTCGACGGGTACACGATCTCCACCGGAATCATCAGCGACGACCTCGACCCGGAGATCGTCGCCATCCCGCTCGACGTGGACGAGAGCATCGAGATCGGCTGGATCAGCCATTCCGGGATTCCGCTCACTGCGCAGGCGCAGCGCTACCTCGCCGAGGTGCGGGCCGTCGTCGCCGACTACGGAATCGAGCTGCTCGACTCCCCGTGAATCGGGCCGCCGCTCTGCCTCTACACCGTTGCCGATAACCTTCGGAGGTTTCCCACAGGCGAAGATCATCCGCGATTGTTGTCCACAGATCGACTTGGAGGGCTTACCGGATCCCTCGTGGCGGTTGGATGCTGGACGCATGGGAATCCGTTATTACGCATACGCCTTCGACGCCGAGATCACGCAGGCGGTGCTCTCCGACCCACGGGCTCACATCAGACCGGACCCGTTCGCGGACGCCGTCGGTCTGCCCCACGGCTTCACCAACGGTACGACCGACTTTCAGCAGGGGCCTGCGGAGGAAGACATGCTCTACCTCGACAAGGCGTGGAGAAATCTCCAGAGGATGTCGGAGCCGTCCGACCCAGCCGGAGAGCCTAGGCCGGCATACCGGATGTTCGAAGGAGAGGTGACGCCTCTCGACGGTTGGGAGGTGTGGCTGCCGTGGGTGCGAGCGATCCCGCCCGGA
The DNA here is from genome assembly GCF_014145095.1 of Dietzia sp. SLG310A2-38A2. Lineage (GTDB taxonomy): Bacteria > Actinomycetota > Actinomycetes > Mycobacteriales > Mycobacteriaceae > Dietzia. The sequence goes on from NZ_JAALDX010000476.1 coordinate 9,220, forward strand.
GACATCGCCCGGATAGCCGACGATCTGGACGCGATCACCCGCGCGGACTTTGTCCCCTGGTTCACCCGTCACGACTGCGACTCGGTCGAGGAAGTGGAATCGGAAGCGCAGTACGTGGAGTTCCACCTGGGCCGGGCGAGATGCTTCCTCCGCGGATTAGAGAAGTCGGGCCGGGGTTTCGCCTACATGATCGGCTAGCGAGAGCTCAAGCGTCATCGGCTGCAACGGGGTAGACAAGAGAATCGACGCTGTGGATAACCGGGCTTGACTGTCGGACAGTGCCGGCCGTCTGGCTGTGGCGACTGCCACCCTCGTCGTCGTCACATCATGTCGCGTGGGGGACCTGATCACGGCGACGTGAGCCGGGAGATCAGCCGTCCGACCCGTCGCTCCAGCGTGGCGTCGTCGCGCGCGACAAGTAGCGGGTGGATCGCGCTGTAGCGCTCGGCACGGGTGAGTCGGTGGAAGGCGGACTCCGCCGCCGGCGTCGCCTCGAGTGCGGTCGCGAGTGCCTCGGGAAGCTGTGCGGTCGCGGCGCCGGCGTAGGCGCGGTCCCAGCGGCCGTCGGATCTCGCCCTCTCGATCTCCGCGACGCCCCGCGGCCGGAGCCTCCGGTCCGCGGCGAGGCGGGCGACGATCTCGACGTTCCGCAGTGACCAGATGGATCGCGCGCGGCGGGGGGTGAACCGTTGCACGAACGTCTCCTCGTCGTGCGACCTGCGCTGGCCGTCAATCCATCCGCTGCACAGCGCCTCCTCGAGCGCTTCCTGGTAGGAGAGCGAGGTGGGTGAGGTGACCCCCTTCTTGGCGAGCATCAGCCAGATCCCGTCGCAGCTCTCGTCGTTCGTGTTCAGCCACTCGCGCCACCGTTCGGTGTTCGCCACGATCAATGGTGCGTCAGGGCTGTCCGACTTGCTCATGGCCCCAGCCTGTCAGGTGAAGAGGCCTAGATGTGTCCTCTATCCGTCGCGCTCGCCCGGCTGGTTCCACGCTAGCCTCGCATCATGGCTGAGATGGACGTGCCCGGCATCCCGCGGCGTCCCTCTCCTTTGGGTGGACGCCGTCCGAGGCGTGACGAGCTCACCCGGTTCGCGACGGATGATCCGCACGGCGTCGACGACGTCCTGCCTGCTGACGCCGAGCGGCTGCGGCTGCTCATCGTCGGGGTCAATCCGGGACTGTGGACCGCGGCCGTCAACGCACCCTTCGCGCGGCCGGGGAATCGTTTCTGGCCGTCACTGCACCGGGCGGGGTTGACCGATCACGTCGTCGATGCCGCTGCCGGGTTCTCCGCCGCAGACGAGCGGCAGTTGCTCTCGCGGGGCATCGGCATGACGAACCTCGTGGGCCGCGCGACCGCGCGGGCCGACGAGCTCACCCGTGAGGAGCTGTGTGCGGGAGCGGCTCGTGTGGCCGCGGTGGCCGGGGAACTGCGCCCGGCGGTCGTGGCGGTCGCGGGGATCACGGCCTTCCGTGCCGCCTTCGCGCGACCGAAGGCCGGCTACGGGGAGCAGGACAGCTCGGATGTACCGGGGTGGCCCGGCGACGTGGTGCTGTGGGTACTGCCGCAGCCCAGCGGGTTGAACGCGCACGAGACCCTCGACTCCCTGGCCGCGCACTGGCGAGAGGTCTGGAGCGCAGTGGAGAGGAGCGGGGAACCCGGCGCACGCTGAGACGGCCCGTCGTCACCTGACTTCCGGCGACGTCAGCCGTCGTTACTCCGTCGATCGGCTCGGAAGGACTCCTCGACCAGAACTCTGATCTCCTCCGCCAGCGAGGGGACCGGACCGGAGACGGGGAGTCCCGGGACCACGTCGGTGATACCGAGCGGGGCGAGGGGCCCGGGGTCCGCACCGAGATCGGCTTTCCAGCCCGCGTACTGGACCCCGCTGGAGGCGTAGACGATGCGCCCGAGGCCTACGAACGCGTGGGCGGCGCTGCACATCGCGCAGTGCTCGCCCGAGGTGTACACGACACTGGACGCCCGCTCCTCGGGCTGCATGTTCTCCGCCGCCCACCGCGCGATGGCGAACTCCGGGTGCAGGGTGGCGTCGCCGCTCGATTCACGGTTGCGGTCCACGAACCGCACCTCGCCGGCCTCGTCCACGAGTATCGATCCGAAAGGCTTGTCGCCCGCTGCCAGCGCCTGCCTGGCGAGGTCCACACAGGTGCGGAGATGGGCGAGGTCGTTGCTGTCGACGTCTCGGGATTCGGGAGCGGTGGTCATGCTGCCTCCTGGATGCGTGTGATGCCCCGAGGCTACGAGCTGCCGCCGTTCCGCGCGTGTGGGGACTCGGCTACACGATCCTGCGCGGGGATCCCCGAATCCCTCGGCTCAGAGGTCGGGGAGGATCGTGTGGATCGCCGCCGCCGCCAAGCGGACGATCTCCTCGAGCAGTTCGGTCCGCGACAGCTCGATCTCGCCGTTCAGCCAATCGCTCACCGCCTGCGCGGTCCCGACCACGAGGATGAGGGCCGCCATGTCCAGGCGAGTGCGCTCTCTCGCCGTCACCTGTGTGTTTCCGATCATCACATCGATGATGATCGCGGCAACGGAATGCTCGGTACGTTGAACGGAATCCCTGAGCTGGTCGCCGCCGATGGTGTCCACGAACAGCTGAGCGTTGCCCGGGTCCTCGATCAGGACCGACACGACGCCCACCACCGCTTCCTCCAGGCGGCCGAGCATGGAGGTGTTCGGCGCCCGCGAGGGGCTCGCGGCAGCTGCGGTCACCTGCTCGATCAATCGGTCGACCAGCGCCGCGAACAGGTCGTTGCGGGTGCGGAAGTGCTCGTAGAAGTAGCGCTTCGACAAGCCTGCCCGTGCACTGACGTCGTCGACGGTGACCGAGGCCAGTGATCCGTCCGCGAGGGCCTTGAGTCCAGCGTCGAGAAGTGCGTCACGACGCTGCCGCACACGATCTGCTGCACTGACGCCTCGGAACGGCCGGACCACGACGCCTGGATCAGTCATTGAGCAATCTTGACACACCGGACTCGCAATCCTGTTTAACTAGGAACTGCCCGGTTCCTAGGACGGATCGATGTCCCTCAGCGGCTACGACCACCCGGAAGTCGGCAGGCAACTCGCATCTTCTGGAGGGAAGCAGCACATGGGAAAAATCACTTTCGTCTCGTACGAAGGCGAAGCGCAGGAGACCACGATCGTCGAGGGGCAGTCGCTGATGCAGATCGCCACGAGTAATGGGGTCACGGGTATCGATGGCGACTGCGGCGGCGAGTGTGCCTGCGGCACCTGTCACGTCATCGTCGACGGTGAATGGGTGACCCTAACGGGGAAGCAGGGCGACGACGAGGAGGAGATGCTCGAATTGACGCCCGAACGGCAGTCGACCTCGCGACTGTCATGCCAGATCACAGTCTCGGAAGAGATGGACGGCATGACGGTTCATCTCCCCGAATTCCAGATGTAGCGCAGACAGACATCCTTCGAGCCAGGGCAAGGCAGGTCAACTCATGAGCGTTCTCGACAGTGCGATCGACAAGGCACAATCAAGCATTCCACTACCCGTGCAGATCCGCGGTGCGCAGTTGTACAGCAAGGCGAAGCGGGCCGCGTTCAAGAGCGCCCGGCCGCCGGTGTTCATCGAATCGCCGATTCCGGATGTGGCAGACGTGCCGCTGTCGGACATCGATATGAGCAATCCGTTCATGTACCGGCAGGGACAATGGCAGCCCTACTTCAAGCGCCTGCGCGACGAGGCGCCGGTGCACTTCCAACCGAAGAGCGCATTCGGCCCCTTCTGGTCGATCACGCGCCACGAGGACATCCTCGCCGTAGACAAGAACCACCATCTGTTCTCGGCCGAGCCGTACATCGTGATCGGTGCGCCGCCGGAGGGTCTGGATGTCGAGATGTTCATCGCCATGGACCCGCCCAAACATGACCTCCAGCGTCAAGCAGTGCAGGGTGTGGTGGCGCCCAAGAACCTCAAAGAGATGGAACAACTCATTCGCGAACGTGTGCAGGAGGTTCTCGACGACCTGCCGGTCGGCGAACCGTTCGACTGGGTGGACAAGGTCTCCAAAGAGCTGACCTCGCGGATGCTCGCGACTCTGCTGGACTTCCCCTACGACCAGCGCCGCAGGCTCGCGGAGATGTCCGACTTGGCAGCAGGGAGCACCGGGGCCACCGGCGGCACATCCGACGTCGACGAGATGTTCGAGGCCGCGATCGAGATGTCCCGCGACTTCGCGAAGCTCTGGCACGACAAGGCCGCACGCACCGCTGCCGGTGAGGAGCCGGGTTTCGACCTGATCAGTCTGCTCCAGTCACATGAGAGCACCAAAGACCTGATCAACCGCCCGATGGAGTTCATCGGCAACCTGACGCTCCTGATCATCGGTGGCAACGACACCACTCGCAATTCGATGACCGGCGGTGTTCTGGCACTGAACAAGTTCCCGGACGAGTTCGCCAAGCTCCGGGCCAATCCCGGGTTGATCCCCAACATGGTGTCCGAGATCATCCGTTGGCAGACCCCGTTGGCCTACATGTGCCGCGTTGCCAGGGAAGACACGGTCCTCAACGGGCAGTTCATCCGGAAAGGCGACCGACTCGTCATGTGGTACTCCTCGGGAAATCGCGACGAGCGCCACTTCGAGCGTCCGGACGAGCTCATCATCGACCGCGCCAATGCACGCAGCCATGTGGCATTCGGCTTCGGTGTACACCGATGCATGGGAAACCGGCTGGCCGAGATGCAGTTGCGGATCCTCTGGGAAGAATTGCTGGTGCGATTCTCTGATATCGAGGTGCTGTCGGAGCCGGAGATCGTGCAATCCAACTTCGTCCGGGGTTATTCGACGATGATGGTCCAGCTCACCGAGAAGCAGTCGGCCTGACAGATGAACGGCGAGCGGGAGAGGCCCTCTGTGCTGAGTGACCGGGCGATCGTGATCGGCGCCAGCCATGCCGGCGCGCAGCTCTGCACCAGCCTGCGTCAGGAGGGGTGGTTAGGGGAGATACTGCTCATCGGCGACGAGCCGACACTGCCCTACCACCGCCCGCCGCTGTCCAAGACCTATCTCTCGGGCAAGTCCAGCCTCGATGACCTGCTCATCCGCCCGCCGGACTACTACGAGAAGCACGACATCACCCTCCGTCATGCCCGGGTCACGGCGATCGACCGCCAGGCGCGGTCTGTCACGCTCAGTGACGGAGAAGAGATCGCCTACGCCAGGGTGGCGCTCTGTCTGGGTGCCCGTCCGCGCCGCCTGGCCATCGCGGGTGCAGAGCTCGCCGGCGTGCACTACCTGCGCGATGCCTCTGACATCGAGGCCATCCGCGATCGACTGGCCGACGCTCGCAACGTCGTGATCATCGGCGCCGGCTACATAGGCTTGGAGGCAGCGGCCTCGCTGCGAACGCTGGGCGGCACCTCGGTGACGGCTCTGGAAAGCGCCACGCGGGTGCTGCAGCGGGTTACCGCGCCAGAGGTGTCGGCGTTCTACGCCCGAGTCCACATCGAGGAGGGCGTCGACGTGCGTACCGGCGTCACGGTCGCCGCTATCGAGGGGGATGACCGTGTGCGCGGCGTACGCCTGGCTGAGGGAGAACTCCTCGACGCCGACCTCGTCATCGTGGGTATCGGCGTCGTGCCGAACACCGAACTGGCCGAGGCCGCTGGTCTGGCGGTGGACAACGGTATCGCCATCGATGGGAGCGGCCTGACCAGTGACCCCGATATCGTCGCCGCGGGGGACTGTGCGAGCTTCTACCTACCCCGTTATGCGCGCCATGTGCGCCTCGAGTCGGTGCCCAACGCAGGCGAGCACGCCAAGGTGGCCGCGGCGACCATGTGTGGGAACCCGAAGACACTCTCGGCACTACCGTGGTTCTGGTCGGACCAGTACGAACTCAAGTTGCAGATCGCCGGCCTCAACGATGGCTACGACGACGCGGTGCTCCGTGGAGATCCGGTGTCCGGTCGTAGCTTCGCCTGCTTCTATTTCAAAGACGAGGAGATGATCGCGGCCGACTGCGTCAACCGGCCCAAGGAGTTCATGTTCAGCCGCCGTGTGCTCAATGAGCGACTGCCCATAGATCGACGTCGGCTCGCCGATCCGGAGACCTCGCTCGCTGAGCTGTTGAAAGCGCCCCCGGCCGACAGGGTGTGACGGTGGACCTGCGTCCCCATCCCGACCCGACGCCCGGTGAAGGCCGACGAATCGACCTCCCCGGACTTCACACCTGGTCGGAGGTCCGCGCGTGGGGATAGTCGGACCCACGCCCCTGGAAGGCCAGGATGTGCGGATTCTTGACGACTCCCTCGCGGATCTCGATGGCGCGGGAGATCGTGAGGTCCTCATCCCACGCGGCCGGCCCTTCCATGACCGTGCGCAGGAAGGGCAGGAGCGCCTCGCTGATCTCCCACGTCGCCGAGTTCCACAGGTAGGACGGACTGTGGTCGACGGCGTAGTAGTTCACACCCTGCCCCACGGTGAACATCGGGTCCTCGAACCCGGTCGGCACGGCCCACTCGAAGCCCATCCCGGCGTCACACGAGACGTCGATGATCAGGCTGCCCGCAGCGAACTCCTCGAGGTCCACGGTCCGTAGGTAGGTCAACGGGGCAGTGACGTCCTGGAGTGTGCAGTTGACCACGATGTCGTGCGAGGCGAGAAACGTGGGGAGCAGGACGTCGCCGTCCTCGGTGGGCACCGTGCTGAGGTGGGTGGCGCCCTCGTCGGTGTTGAGCTGGGTGATGTACGCACTGTGGATCGGCGACCCCACCGCTGTGGCCCCCCGTTGGGTGAGGACCTGGATGTCGTGGATCCCATGGGCGTTCAGGGCCGTGACGGCCCCGCGGGCCGTGGCGCCGAACCCGATCACCACCGCGCTGAGCCGTGGCCCGTAGTTGCCGGTGGATCCCGTGAGGCTCAGGGCGTGCAGGACCGAGCAGTACCCGGCGAGCTCGTTGTTCTTGTGGAGCACGTGCAGACTAAAGTCGCCCTGCCGGGTCCAGTGGTTCATCGACTCGAAGGCGATCAGGGTGAGCCGGCGGTCGATCGCGGTCTGCGTCAACCCGGTGTCCTGCACACAGTGCGGCCACCCCCACAGGACGCGACCTTCCGGGATCTCGGCCATCTCTCCCAGCTGGGGTTTCGGGAGCAACAACACGTCCGCGGCGGCGATCACCTCGGCGCGATCCGCGACCCTCCCCACGCGCGACTCGACATAGCCGGTATCGAGTTGGAAGTCGGCGGCGTAACCGCGTTCGACGATCATCCGCGACCTCATGTCCGGATCGATCCGGTCGAGATGGCGGGGATGTATCGGTAGTCGTCGCTCGTTCTCCATGGTGGAAGTCGCGAGCAGACCGAGAGTGAGCAGATCGCCTCCCGTGGAGACACCATCGCCCGCGGCGTCGGAGGTGGTGGCGGGCGGGTGAGCGGTTCCGGGCATCCGGACTCCCATCATCAGGGAACCGAGGCCAGCTCCTGGTCCGACTATATGCGGCCGGGCACGGGATTGACCCGGCGCCGACCGGGAGTGGCCTGCGGGGCAGGTCCGATGGTGCTCAGGACTCGTGCCGGAACCCGACCTTGATGGTCACCTGCCAGTGAGCAACCCGGTCGCCGTCCAGCTTCCCGCGGACGGACTGCACCTCGAACCACTCGAGGTTGCGAAGAGTCTTGGACGCCTCGGCGATCGCGTTGGCGACCGCGGCATCCGTTCCGTCGGGGGAGGAGCCGACGATCTCCGTGACGCTGTAGACGTGGTTCATGATGCCCTCCAGGTTGTGTGACCTGGCTCACTCTAACGTGATCTGCGGGCTCGCCGCGCCGAATAGCACCGCGCCAACCGCCCGCGGCCAAATGGCACCGCACCCATCGGCGCGCGGCCGATGGGTGCGGTGTGGCGCACGGGTCAGATCAGTCGCCGACGCTCGCGAGGGCGGAGTTGAACGTCTCGCTCGGGCGCATGGCCTCCCGCAGCTTCTCGACGGAGGGCTGGAAGTAGCCTCCCAGCTCGACCTTGCTGCCCTGGACCGACAGCAGCTCCTCGAGGATGGTGTCCTTGTCCGCGGTCAGCTTCTCCGCCAGCGGAGCGAAGTGCGCCGCCAAGTCCTGGTCCTCGGTCTGCGCGGCCAGCTCCTGGGCCCAGTACAGAGCGAGCCAGAACTGGCTGCCCCGGTTGTCGAGCTCACCGGTGACGCGGGACGGCCCCTTCCGGTTCTCCAACAGCTTGCCGGTCGCGGTGTCGAGCGTCTTGGCCAGGATCGTGGCCTTGGGGTTGTCGTCCTTGCGCCCCAGGTCGTCCAGGCTGGCCCCGAGTGCGAGGAACTCGCCGAGTGAGTCCCAGCGCAGGTGGTTCTCCTCCACCAGTTGCTGGACGTGCTTCGGCGCCGATCCGCCCGCGCCGGTCTCGTACAGTCCACCGCCCGCCATCAGGGGCACGATCGACAGCATCTTGGCGCTGGTACCGAGCTCGAGGATCGGGAACAGGTCGGTGAGGTAGTCGCGCAGGATGTTGCCGGTCACCGAAATGGTGTCCAGACCTCGCCACGCGCGCTCGAGGGTGTACCGCATGGCACGCACCTGGGACATGATCTGGATGTCGAGACCCTCGGTGTCGTGGTCGGCGAGGTACTTCTTCACCAGGGTGATGAGGTTGTTCTCGTGCGGGCGGTACGGGTCGAGCCAGAAGACGGCCGGCATCTCCGAGGCGCGGGCACGGCCCACGGCGAGCTTCACCCAGTCGCGGATCGGCGCGTCCTTGACGGTGCACATGCGCCAGATGTCGCCGGCTTCGACGTCCTGCGACAGCAGGACCTCGCCGGTCGCGGAGTCGACGATGTTGGCGACGCCGTCGTACTGGACCTCGAAGGTCTTGTCGTGGCTGCCGTACTCCTCGGCCTTCTGCGCCATGAGTCCGACGTTCGGCACGGTGCCCATCGTGGTGGGGTCGAACGACCCGTTGGTCTTGCAGAAGTTGATGATCTCCTGGTAGATCCGCGCGAACGTGGACTCCGGGATGACCGCCTTGGTGTCCTTCTTGCGGCCGTCGGCGCCGTACATCTTCCCGCCGATACGGATCATCGCGGGCATCGACGCGTCGACGATGATGTCCGAGGGCGAGTGGAAGTTGGTGATGCCGCGGGCGGAGTCGACCATCGCCAGTTCCGGCCGGTGCTCGTGGCAGCGGTGCAGATCCTCGATGATCTCCTCCTTCTTGGAGGACGGGAGCGTCTCGATCTTGTCGTACAGGTCGACCATGCCGTTGTTGACGTTGATCCCGAGCTCGTCGAACAGGTCGTGGTGCTTGTCAAAGGCTTCCTTGTAGAAGACCCTGACCGCGTGGCCGAACACGATGGGGTGGCTGACCTTCATCATGGTCGCCTTGACGTGGAGGGAGAACATGACGCCGGTCTCCTTGGCGTCGTTGAGCTGCTCCTCGTAGAAGTCGAGGAGCGCCTTCTTGCTCATGAACATGGAGTCGACGACCTCGCCGGCCTCGAGGGGCACCGTCTTGAGGACGTGGGTCTCGCCGTCCGGCGTCACCACCTCCATGCGCGCATCGCAGGCGCGGTCGAGGATGATCGACTTCTCGCCGGCGTAGAAGTCGCCGTGCGTCATGTGTGCGACGTGGGTCTGCGACGCCATCGACCACTTGCCCATCGAATGCGGGTTGGCCCGGGCGTACTCCTTGACCGCCTTCGGGGCGCGGCGGTCCGAGTTGCCCTGGCGGAGCACCGGGTTCACGGCACTGCCCAGACACGCGGAGAGCCGCTCGGCGACCTCGATCTCCTCGGGGGTCTGCGGGTCGTACGGGTACTTGGGGATGTCGTAGCCCTTGGCCTGGAGTTCCGCGATGGCGGTGTTCAGCTGGGGGACCGAGGCGCTGATATTGGGAAGCTTGATGATGTTGGTGCCCGGTTCCTGGGTCATCAGTCCCAGTTCGGCCAGGTTGTCGGGAACCTTCTGCTCCTCGGTCAACCGATCCGGGAACGCGGCCAGGATGCGGGCAGCCACCGAGATGTCGCTCGTCGTGACGTCGATGTCGGCGGCGTCGGTAAAGGTGCGGACGACCGGGAGGAACGCTTCCGTCGCCAGTCGTGGGGCCTCATCGGTGAGGGTGTAGATGATCGTCGTTCTGCCTGGGGTCATGTCGGCTCTTTTCTTTTCAGGCTGATCGTGTTCTTGTGGAACGGCATCAGCACGTCTGCACCATCATCACCCGAGTCGGGCCGGCGTGGCCAGAACCCCCCGGTGTGGTCGATCGGTGCACTTGCGCGGTTCGGTGATCGTCTCGGCGTCACCCTGCACTGTGGCGCACGACGCACGCGTCCGCGGCGTTTTCCGGCGGCGGGGACCCCGACCGGGGCGTCCCGGGTCGGGCCGTCCTCCCGGTTGCGTCCGCGGACGGTCGGTATCGCGTCCGCCCGATCAGGCCTAGTGTCGGGGGACCGCTACTGCCGAGGAGGCGTCGACGATGACCGATGTGGGTGCACGGGCACGGGAACTGGCCGATCTACACGAGTCGGGCGACCTGGTGGTCCTCCCGACCGTCTGGGACACCTGGAGTGCCCGGACCGCCGCGGACGTGGGGTTCCACGGACTCACCGTGGGAAGCCACCCGGTCGCCGACGCCATCGGAAGCGCCGACGGCGAACAGATGGACTTCGGCGAGTACCTCAGGGTGGTGAGCAGGATCGCCGAGTCGGTCGACATCCCCGTGAGTGCAGACGTGGAGTCCGGGTACGGGCTCGGTCCGGACGAGCTGATCTCGCGGCTGCTCGAGGCCGGGGCGGTGGGGGCCAATATCGAGGATGTGGTCCACGGCGAGGGCGACCGGGTTCGGGACAAGCACGAGCACGCCGACTACATCGCCGGCGCCCGCCGCGCGGCGGACGACGCCGGAGTGCCCTTCGTGATCAACGGCCGCACCGACGCGGTCAAGCTGGGCAGCGAGGTCTTCTCCGATCCGCTCGCCGAGGCGGCCGAGCGCATCGTGCTGATGGAGCAGGCCGGCGCGCGCTCGGTCTACCCGGTGGGGCTGACGTCCGCCGACCAGGTGACCAGGCTCGTCGGCGCGGTGTCGATCCCGGTCAATGTGACCGCTCATCCCGTGAAGGGGCACGGCGCCGGGGACCTGGCCGTCCTCAGGAACCTGGGGGTGCGGCGGGTGTCCTTCGGCCCGCTGTGGCAGATGTGGCTCACCAAGGTCTCCACCGAGCAGCTGTCCCATTGGATGACCTACGACCAGTAGTCCGGAGCACAGCGCCCGCGCCCCGGCAGGCTGCTCGTCGGTCGTTCAGTCCGACGCGCTCGGGCGTCTCCGGCTGGCCTTGGCCTGCGAGCGCCGGCTCTTGGCGTCGAGGCGTCGCAGTCGCGATCCGTAGGTGGGCCGTGTCGGCCGCCGGACGACCTCCGGCGCCAGTGCGTCACGGAGCAGGGTCGCGAGCCGGTCCCGTGCGGCCCGCCGGTTCTGCCTCTGGGAGCGGTGCTCCGACGCCGCGATGGTGAGGACGGTGCCGGTGAGCGACGAGGCGAGTCGGTCGAGCGCACGGGCGCGTTGGACGTCGCCCAGCGCCGTGGTGGTGGCCAGGTCCAGGCTCAACTGCACGCGGGAGTCCGCGGTGTTGACGCCCTGACCGCCCGGCCCCGAGGAACGCGAGAACTGCTCGAGGAGCTCGCCCGCGGGCACGTGGAGACCGCCGGGAATGCCCGGGCCGGGCGAGC
>NZ_JAALDX010000476.1:21011-25840 GCF_014145095.1 Dietzia sp. SLG310A2-38A2
TGCTGCCACCGGCATCCACTGCAAAGCGCGCGCTACCGCGCTCGTCGCCGGCGCCGGACGTCGCGCCACGACGCAGTGGCGAGGGCGAGGGAGAACACGCTCCAGACCCGCTCGGGCGGCGAGGGCGAGAGGGCGTTCACCGCGGTGCCCGCAGTTCCTACGCCCACGCAGGCACGCGAGACACAGTCGCGCGCGCGAGGCGGTGTGCGATCGGCGAGGAGCGCCAGAGCGGCGGCGAGATACACGGGCGACGCGATCCCGCTGATCACGCGGAGTCGGGGCGGGAGGACGCCCGCATGCGTGCCGCCGAATGCGGCACGTCCCCATGGGGCCCCGGCTGCCAGACCGGCTTGGAACGCGGACAGAGTCATCAGGAGCAGGGGCGCTACGCGGGCGGCATCCACGGCGTCATCAAAGCACACGGTTCCAACTGGACGGGTGCGGATAACAGATATCTTCACTCGAGGGCGGTCCGTGCCATCGGCGCGACGACCTGAGCCCACCGCGAGGGGATGACGATGAGCGAGACGGGTGACGATCGGGCGGGTCGGACCAGGCGGGTCGTCGGGATCGTCCTGGCGCTGGTGTCGATCGCCGCGGGTGCGGTGTTGATCCTCGCCCACCTCGCCCTGCCGGAGATCGTCAGGGTGGCGGGTGCCGGCCTCGTCGTCGTCGGACTGGCGACGGTGCTCGGCGTCGACGGCGCCGGACACTCGCGGTGGTGGGCGCGGATCCTCACCGGAGTCGCCACGGCCGCGGCCGGGATCGTCGTGCTCGTCTGGCAGTCGGCGAGCATCCGCAGTCTGCTGTGGGTGATGGTCACCGCGCTGATCGTGCACGGTGTCCACACGATCGTGGCGGCGATCCGCAGTGAGACCGACCGCCGGGTGGCGGGGATGTTCAGCGGTGCCGCTGCGGTTCTATTGGGTTTGTTGTGCCTGGTCTGGCCGGTTCTGGCCATCGAGTTGATCGCGCTCGGAGTGGGTGCGTGGTTGGTGTTCGTGGGGCTCCGCGGGCTCCTGGACCCGTTGCTCCACCGCCGCCGGGAACGCGCGGCCGCGCGGGCCGGATCGGGGCGACTCCGCAGGTGGGGGCGGACGATCCTCGCGGTGACGGTGTTCCTGCTGGTGGCCGCGCTCGCCGTCGGCAGCGCCCTGCTGCTGCGCGGTGACGACCGCCCGGCGCCCGACGACTTCTACACCTCCACCGAACCCCTGCCCGCCGAGCCCGGCGTGCTACTGCGAGCCGAGACGCTCACCGTCGGGGTTCCCGCCGGGGCCGACGCCTGGCGCATCCTCTACACCAGCACAGCGCCGGACGACACCGTGGTGGCCGTCAGTGGCACCGTCATCGCGCCGGGCGACCGGGGCGCGGACGCGCTCCCGTTGCTCAGTGTGGCGCACGGGACCACCGGGATCGTCCCGCGCTGCGCGCCCTCCCTCAGTCCCACCCCGTTCTCCGACGGCGCGGGCGCCGCGCTCACGCAGATGGTGACCGAGCACGGCTGGGCGGGGGTGATCTCGGACTACGTGGGTCTGGGCACCCCGGGGATGCACCCGTACCTGGTCGGACAGGTGGAGGCGCGCAACGTCCTCGACGCCTCCCGCGCGGCGAGACAACTCGACGGCCTGACCCTGAGCAGCGATACCGTTGTCTGGGGGCACTCGCAGGGCGGACACGGTGCGCTGTGGACCGGCCAGATCGCCGACGACTACGCCCCCGAGTTGACCCTCCTGGGCATCGCGGGGATGGCTCCCGCCACGGATCTCTACACGCTCGCCGAGCTGAGCAAGGACGAGGTGGGAGGCAAGACGGTCTCCGCCTACATCGCGCAGTCGTGGAACGAGGTCTACCCCGAGCTGGATCTGGCCGGGCACCTCAACCCGGGCACCGCACACGGCGTGGAGATGATCGGCGACCTGTGCTTCAACGAGCAGGACGCGATCGCTGCGCTGGTGCGGGGGACGCAGATCCCGGACCAGGTGTTCCCCGACGCTGTGCTCGACGGCGACCTGGGTGGGACGTTGAGGGAGAACTCGCCGACCGGGCCGTGGCCCGCGCCGGTGCTGATCGCCCAGGGGTTGGCCGACCCGTTGGTCAAGCCGGCGATGCAGCAGGACTGGGTGGACGCCCGGTGCGCGGACGGCGAGCCGCTCGACTACCGGACCTACCCCGGCCGCGATCACAACGGGCTGGTCGCCGCGGACTCCCCACTGACCCCGCAACTCGTGAGCTGGACCCTCGATCGCTGGAACCGGGCGGCGCCCACACCCACCTGCTGAGCGCGCGCAGGCGGGCGAGCGGCACTGAGCCCCTTGACGATTTCCCATATGGGAATATGATTACGGGCATGGCACGGGCAGCGACGACCTCGGACGTGTTCAACGCGATCGCCGAACCCCAGCGCAGGGAGATCCTGGTCCTCCTGCGGGCAGGCGAGAGGCCGGCGACCGAGGTCGCGCTCGAACTGGGGATCACGCAGCCCGGTGCCTCCAAGCACCTGCGGGTGCTCCGCGAGGTCGGACTGGTGCGCGACCGACGTGAGGGCAAGCAGCGCATCTATCACCTCGACCCCGGTGGGCTCCGACCTGTCCACGAGTGGGTCGGCGGATTCGAGCGGTTCTGGAACGAGAGCTTCGACAGGTTGGACGACTACGTCCGCGAGATGGCGCGGACCGAGGAGGAGTAGGCCATGGGGGAGAACAGGCGAGGTGAGCCGACCGGGTCGGCGACCGCGGACCGCGAGATCGCCATCACCAGGTACATCGACGCGCCGCGAGAGCTGGTGTTCCGCGCGTTCACCGAGGTGCAGCACCTGGCGCGGTGGTGGGGGCCGGAGGGTTTCACCACCACCACCCGGTCCTTCGAGTTCCGCGAGGGCGGCGTGTGGGACTTCGTCATGCACGGCCCGGACGGAACCGACTACCAGGAGTGGATCACCTGGCGCGAGATCGTCCCCTCGGAGCGGATCGCGCTACTCCACGGCGAGTCCGCGGAAGACCCTGAGGCGTTCGAGTCGGTCCTGGACTTCGTGTCCGACGGCGGGGGGACCCGTGTCGAGTTCCGCACGGTGTTCCCCACGAGGGAGCTCCGCGATCGCGCGGCGCAGGAGTATCACGCCGTCGAGGGCGGCGAGCAGACCCTGGCCAACCTGGCGGCCCATGTCGCCGAGATGGCCGCCGCAGAAGAGGATGCGGGAGTTCGGAGGCAACTGGTCCGGGTCCACAACTTCTCCGTCTCGCTGGACGGGTTCGGAGTGGGTGAGGGACAGTCCCTCGAGGCGCCCTTCGGCCACGCGGGGACCCGACTGATGGAGTGGGCGCTGCCCACACGGACCTTCCAGGACATGGGATTCCACGGGGACCAGGAGGCCTCGGTGGGGGTCGACGAGACGTTCGCGAGCCGGTGGAACACGGGCGTCGGAGCGGAGATCATGGGCCGCAACAAGTTCTCGCCCACCCGCGGCCCGTGGGCGGACGAGACGTGGCGTGGCTGGTGGGGGGACACCCCGCCCTTCCACACCCCGGTGGTGGTCCTCACCCATCACCCGCGGCCGACATTGGAGCTGGACGGCGGCACCACGTTCCACTTCATGGACGCCGAACCCGCCGCGGCGCTCGACGCCGCGCGCGAGCTGGCCGGTGGCCTTGACGTCCGCATCGGCGGGGGAGCGAGCACCATCCGTCAGTTCCTCCAGGCGGACATGATCGACCAGATGCACATCGTGGTGGTGCCCGTCCTCCTGGGCAGGGGGGAACGGCTGTGGGACGGGGTGGAGGGGCTCGAGGAGCGCTTCCACATCGAGTCGATCAGCTCACCCAGCGGGGTCATCCACCTGAGCTTCTGGCGTCGCCGCACACCGGGGCCTCGGACAACCTCCGGCGCGTGACGAATCGCCGGGGCTCACCCGAGAGCGGGTCGGTGAACTCCAGCTCCCTGGCGAGCAGTTGCAGCGGGAGGGAGTGGTCATCCGGGATCTCCGGCAGCAGGTCGGGATACCGGCGATCGCCCAGGATCGCGATCCCCAGCTCCGCCAGGTGCACCCGCAGCTGGTGCAACCGGCCGGTACGGGGGCGCAGGATCGTGTGCAGGACCGGGCGCCCGGCAGCGCTCCTGCCCGCACCGAGGACGTCGACGAGGGTCTCGGTGTTGGGCGGGAGGTCGGGACGGACAGCGACCCGACGGTGGCCGCGCAGCCGTTCAAGGTGGTCGCGGTGGACGAGGGGGACCGGTCGCCCGGAGATCTCCGGCGAGCGCGGATCCCAGCCCGCGGGTCGCGTCGAGACAGCTTCGTAGGCCTTGGCGACCTCTCGTCGTTCGAACAGCGTCTGGTAGGCGCCCCGTGTGGACGGGCGTGCCGCGAACATCACCAGCCCGGCGGTGGCGCGGTCCAGACGGTGGACCGGGGTGAGGTCGGGATTGTCGAGCCGCACCCGGAGACGGACCAGTGCGGACTCGCGCAGGAACCGTCCCGTCGGGGTGGTGGGGAGGAAATGTGGCTTGTCGATCACGACCAGATCGTCGCTGACGTGCACGATCTCCTCGTGGACGGGGAGCGGGTCCTCCGACGGTAACTCGCGGTGATACCAGAGGAACTCGTGTGAACCGAGGGGCGCTGCGGGGCCGACCGGGCGGGCGTCGGCGCCCACGAAATCGCCGGCGGCGAAGCGGCGGTGCAGGTCGGCAGGGTCCAGGTGATCGAACCGCTCGACCACGTACTCGGCGATCGTCGCCCACGGCCCGACCGTCGGCACACGGAGCCGCGTCGGCCCGACCCCGTCCTTCACGGGCAGGGGCGACGGCATCGGCACGACCGCCATCCTCCCCAA
>NZ_JAALDX010000477.1:0-2138 GCF_014145095.1 Dietzia sp. SLG310A2-38A2
CGCGCTCGCGTGCCGCCTCAGCGGCAGCCCGTTCAGCCCGCTCGACGGCGGCGGCGCGGTCCGCGCGGAGGAGTTCCACCTCGGCCTCCAGACGCGCGAGTGTGGAGGTCACCTGATCGCGGTCGAAGCCCTTGCGGACCACCGCGAAGGGGTCGGCGCCCGTGGTGGGCATCTGTGTGCTCGACATGGCCCCACCCTAGCGGGGAGCCCGCCCCGGGGCCCTAGTGCGACCCGGCGGCCGGTTCGACCAGTTCCAGGAGCACGCCCCCCGCGTCCTTGGGGTGGATGAAGTTGATCCTCGAACCCGCGGTGCCCCGTTTCGGTTCCGGGTACAGCACCCGCACACCGCGCCCGGTGAGGTGCGCGGTGACGGCCTCGATGTCGGTCACCCGGACCGCCATCTGCTGGATGCCCGGGCCGTTGCGGTCCAGGTACTTGGCGATCGTCGAGGACTCGTCCAGGGGTGCGAGAACCTGGAGGAGTGCGCTTCCGTCCGGTCGGCCGGGCGACCCCAGCATGGCCTCGCGCACCCCCTGCTCCTCGTTGATCTCCTCGTGGAGGTTCTCCATCCCGAGGTTGTCCCGGTACCAGGTCACAGCGGCGTCGAAGTCGGGGACCGCCACGCCGACGTGGTCGATCGCCACGACGAGTTCGGAGGGCAGGAGGGGTTGGCTGGCTGGGGTAGTGGTCATGGGGACCACGGTAGTCGGTGCGGGGAGGCGGTAGTTTGGCCTGTACACGTACAGCCCCTCAAATGGAAGGTCCGCAATGCCCGCCGACTCCACCCGCACCGTCATCGTCTCCGGGGCCCGCACCCCGTTCGGCCGCCTCCAGGGCGGTCTGTCCTCCCTGTCCGCCCCCGAACTGGGCGGAATCGCCATCCGGGGCGCTCTCGAGCGGGGCGGCGTGCCCGCCGAGGCCGTCGACCAGGTGATCATGGGTCAGGTGCTGTCCGCCGGAAACGGGCAGATGCCCGCGCGTCAGGCGTCACTGGCCGCCGGGATCCCGCAGCGGGTGGACGCGTTGAGCATCAACAAGATGTGCCTGTCCGGCCTGACGGCGATCGCACTGGCGGACCAGGCGATCCGCGCCGGCTACTCCGAGGTCGTCGTGGCGGGCGGTCAGGAGTCGATGTCCCAGGCGCCCCACCTGCTGCCCAAGAGCCGCAGCGGGTACAAGTACGGCTCCATCGAGGTCCTGGACCACATGGCCTACGACGGCCTGCACGACGTTCCCACGGACCAGCCGATGGGTGCGCTCACCGAGGCGCGCAACGCGGAGCTCGAGATCACCCGTGAGCATCAGGACGAGTTCGCGGCGATCTCCCACCAGCGTGCGGCCGCCGCATGGGCCGAGGGGCGGTTCGCGGACGAGGTGGTCCCCGTGACCGTGAAGGGCCGCAAGGGCGACACGGTCGTGGAGACCGACGAGGGTGTTCGCGCCGAGTCGACCGCCGAGTCGATGGGCAAGCTCAGGCCCGCCTTCTCGAAGGACGGGACCATCACCGCGGGCTCCTCCTCCCAGATCTCCGACGGCGCCTCCGCCGTCATCGTCACCACCGCCGCCCGGGCCGAGGCCGAGGGCTGGCCCGTACTCGCCGAGATCGTCGGCTACGGCACCGTCGCCGGCCCGGACTCGACGTTGCAGCACCAGCCTGCAGACGCGGTTCTGGACGCCTGCCGTCGCGCGGACGTCGAGGTCGAGTCCATCGACCTGTTCGAGTTCAACGAGGCCTTCGCCTCGGTCGGTCTGCACTCGACCAAGGCCCTCGGGGTGAGCCCCGACAAGGTCAACGTCAACGGTGGCGCCATCTCGATCGGGCACCCGATCGGAGTGTCGGGCAGCCGCGTCGTCCTGACTCTCGCACTGGAGCTGGCCCGCCGCGGCGGTGGCCTCGGGGCGGCCGCCCTCTGCGGCGGAGGCGGGCAGGGTGACGCTCTGCTGATCCGCGTGCCCGCGACCAGCTGACACCCGATCGGACCGGGCGTGGCAGGATCGAAGGCGTGACGAGACCAGGTAACCGACCCCCGTCCGCCTCCGAGCAGAAGCTCGCGGCGTCCCTCGCCGGCGCCGTCGATCTCTCGGGGTTGAAGAAACGGGCGGAGGCCAAGCGGGACCCCGCCACCGCCGCCCGCGGA
>NZ_JAALDX010000477.1:2321-5213 GCF_014145095.1 Dietzia sp. SLG310A2-38A2
TGACCACCCTGCTCTCCTCGCTGGCCGAGGAGGCGGGTGGTCAGTGGGTGCACGCGGTGGTCGACGTGGACGCCGCCCCGGGGATCGCCCAGGCGTTCCAGGCGCGGGCGGTACCGACCGTGGTCGCCGTCGCGGCGGGGCGGCCGCTCGCGGACTTCGAGGGAGAACAGCCCGAGGACGCGCTCCGCCAGTGGATCGCGGCCGTCCTCCAGGCCACCGAGGGCAAGCTCACCGGCATTCCCGACACAGAGGTCGGCGAGGAGCCGGAGGAGGCTGCGGACACCGAGCGAGACGCGGCCGAGGACGCCCTCGCTGAGGGGGAACTGGCCACCGCGGAGGAGCGCTTCACGGCTCTGGTGGACTCACGCCCCGGAGACCACACGCTCCTGGAGGCGCTGCGGTACGTGCAGGCCGCTCGTCGTGTGGAGGAGGAGGCCGACGCCGGCGAGGGCACGGTTGCCGCAGCCCTGCGGGCGGCCGACCGGGCACTCGTGGGCGGGGAGTACGAGCCGGCGTTCGCGGTGCTCGTCGACGCCATCCGCGTGAGCGCTGGCGATGACCGGGCGACGCTGAGAGCCAGACTGGTCGATCTCCTCGAGGCGCTCCCGACGGACGACCCGCGGGTGCTGGCCGCTCGTCGCAACCTCGCCAACGCGTTGTACTGAGGCCCGCGTGCTCCCCGCCGTCAGCGGGTGAGGCGCAGCCACACCGCGGCGCGGGGGCCGACGGTGATGCCCGCGGAGTGGGTGCGGCCGTGGTGTGGCCGCTCCTCGGAGTGGACCCCGCCGAGGTTGCCGGTTCCGGACCCCTCATAGGCCGACGCGTCGGTGTTGAGGATCTCCTCCCAGTACCCGGCCTCGGGCAGACCGATCCGGTAGTCATCCAGGGTGCGGCCCGAGAAGTTCACCACACAGGCGATCGTGCTGCCCGCGTGATCGGTACGCAGGAACGACAGCGCGTTGTGGTCGCCGTCATTGGCGTCGATCCACGAGAAACCCGACGGGTCGTCGTCGAGGGTCCAGAGACCGGGGTTCTCCGCGTAGCGGGCGTTCATGTCCCGAACCGAGGCGAGGATGCCGCGGTGGTACTCGCCCTCCCAGCCATCGAGGTTCGCCCAGGTGACGCCCTGTTCGTCGTTCCACTCGCCGACCTGGCCGAACTCCATCCCCTGGAAGATCAGCTTCTTCCCGGGGTGTGCCCACATGTAGGCGTAGAGTCCCCGCAACCCGGCCGCGCGGTCCCACGAGGAACCCGGCATGCGCTGCCACATCGACCCCTTGCCGTGCACCACCTCGTCGTGGCTGAGCGGGAGGACGAAGCGCTCGCTCCAGGCGTACATCAGGGAGAAGGTGACCTCGCCGTGGTGGTGGCCCCGGTAGACGGGGTCGAGTCCCACGTAACGCAGGGTGTCGTTCATCCACCCCATGTTCCACTTCATGGAGAACCCGAGACCGCCGGTGTCCGTAGGGGCGGTGACGCCGCCCCACGAGGTCGACTCCTCGGCGATCATCAGGAATCCGGGGTGCTCCCGGTGCACGGTGGCGTTGACCTCCTGCAGGAACGAGATGGCCTCGAGGTTCTCTCTACCGCCGTAGCGGTTGGGGGTCCACTCGCCCTCGTTTCGCGAGTAGTCCAGGTAGAGCATCGAGGCGACGGCGTCCACCCGTAGACCGTCCACGTGGAACTCCTCCGCCCAGTACAGGGCGTTGGCCACGAGGAAGTTACGGACCTCGTGACGACCGAAGTCGAACACGTAGGTGCCCCAGTCGGGTTGCTCACCGCGACGGGGATCCGCGTGTTCGTACAGCGGGGTGCCGTCGAAGCGGCCGAGCGACCACTCGTCCTTGGGGAAGTGCGCGGGGACCCAGTCCACCAGCACGCCGATACCGCGGGAGTGCAGGTGGTCGACGACGTAGCGCAGGTCGTCCGGGGAGCCGAAGCGACTGGTGGGAGCGTAGTAGGAGGACACCTGGTAGCCCCACGATCCGCCGAAGGGGTGCTCGGCGACGGGCATCAGTTCGACGTGTGTGAAGCCGGTCTCGGTCACGTGATCGGCCAGTTGGTGGGCGAACTCGCGGTAGCCGAGCCCCGGCCTCCAGGAGCCCACGTGGACCTCGAGGACCGTCATCGGGGAGCGTGAGTGGTCGCGGGTCGCCCGGGTGGCGACCCACTCGTCGTCGTTCCATTCGTAGCCGGACGTGAACACCCTGGACCCGGTGGCGGGGGGCACCTCTGTGGCCACCGCGAGCGGGTCGGCGTGGTCGACTGTCCGGCCGTCGGCGCCGCGGACGCAGTACTTGTAGACGGCGTCGTCGGTCACGTCCGGAACGAACAGCTCCCACACCCCCGAGGCGCCGATCGCACGCATGGGCAGGGCGACCGGGTTCCACCCGCAGAAGTCGCCCACGACGCTGATGCCACGGGCGTTCGGGGCCCAGACGGCGAAGGAGGTGCCGGTGACGGGCCCGCCGGGGGTGTCATACGTGCGGACGTGCGCCCCGAGGACGGTCCACAGCCGCTCGTGCCGGCCCTCGTTGATCAGGTGGAGATCCATCTCGCCCAGGGTCGGCAGGAAGCGGTACCCGTCGGCGACGGTCCGCGAGTGCCCGTCCGGATAGGTGACCCGCAACCGGTAGTCGGGGACGTCGCTCTCGGGCAGCACCGCCCGGAACATGCCCTCGCCCAGCGGCTCCATGGGCACAGTGCGCGCGTCGAGCACGATCTCCACCGAGGTGGCACCGGGCTGCATGGTCCGCACGACGGAACCGCCTCCGGCCGGGTGGGCGCCGTAGACCGAGTGTGGGTCGCGGTGCGTGCCGGAGCGGAGCGCGTCTAGCTCCCCGCGGGGGATCTCACCCGACGGCTCGGCGGAGGCGGCCGGCGCCGGGGTCC
>NZ_JAALDX010000478.1:0-2832 GCF_014145095.1 Dietzia sp. SLG310A2-38A2
TCCGCCTGTAGCGGACCCGCGCCGAGTCCGCTACAGGCGGTCCGCTCAGGCGGAGCCGCGTGTGGTCGGCGTCGAGAGGACCACCCGACCGGTGGGCGTGCACGAGGGCGCCGCCGGGCGACGGTTGGGCGTGCGCAACGGGGAGGACGTCGGGATGGCCCGGCCGGTCGGCGTGTACGAGAACACGGTCGGCGCGTTGTTGAGGGTCGGGTTTCGGTACTGGGACATGGGATTACTCCTGGTCGTCGGGTAGGAGGATCGACGACAGGCCGCCACGGGCGGTGCCGACGAGTCCTGCTGGCGATGCGGAGACGACGACGGCTCACCCGGGGGAGTGGCGCGGACCTGGTGGTGTGGACGCCGTGTGGAGATGGGGTGGCCGGAACTGATCGCTCCTGCGGAATCGAACGCTCTCGGCGGATGTGCCGCCCGTCTGTTCGACCAGAGGCGCGCTGGTGGGCGCGCGATGGAGCAATAATGCCAGGTCACGGAGCGGAGCACAAGTCGTCGTGCCGGTGTTCACGCTGCGTCGTCCTACCGGCTCTGGTGAACCGGCGTTGTCCCACCGGCGCGGCCGGGACCTACGCTGTCCTGGTGAGTACACCTACCGGCGGCGCGGACATCCCGGACGATTCCGTCCTCGACTCCCTGCGCGGAGCCGTCGACCCGCTCGAAGCCCGCCACGAATCCGATCCGGCACGACCGACTGACTTCCGCACCCAGGTCACCCGCTTCTTCCTCACGGGCGTCCTCTCGGCGGTCGTCGACTACGGCCTGCTGCAGCTGTTGATGCTGTTCGGCCTGGGCTACGGCCCCGCCAAGGCTCTGTCCTTCGTGGCCGGCACCCTCACGGCGTACTCGCTCAACCGCCGGTGGACCTTCCAGGCCGAGCCCTCCCGCGCCCGCTTCGTCGCCACGATGGGCCTGTACGCGCTGATGTTCGGCGTGCAGTGGGGCCTGTTCATGCTGCTGGTGCCGTGGTTCCACGATCTGGGCTGGAGCACCTTCTGGGCCACGACGATCGGCTACGTCATCGCGCAGGGCGTGGCCACGGTCACCAACTTCATCGTCCAGCGGACCGTGATCTTCCGGGTGCGCTGACCGCCTCCCGAGCTGCCGCCCGGTCGGGGGTTAGCCTGGACGGCGCGCCCGGGCCACCAGCCGCCCGGGAGTGAGACGACCTCCGCACCGACTTGCCAGGAGCACCCGCCACATGGACGCCACCACCGTGACAGCCGCAGGTGCCGACGCCGGTTCCACTCCCGACGAGCGCGACCTGCTGCTGCAGCGCACCCTGTTCTCGGGCCCGCGCAGGTGGGTCAACGACGACCTGTACTCGCGGATCGTTCGGGGGGTCGTGCGCCGGACGCGCGCCGAGGTGCACCTGGACGCCGGGGCCGTCGTCGACACCAACACCTACTTCGGCCGGTTCGAGGCCTCCTACTGGCAGCGCTGGACCACGGTCACCAGCCTCACCGTGCGGGTGGCGGTGGAGTCCGAGGGGCGCCTCGACGTCCTGGTCCGCGCATCCGACATCGGGGCCCACGTGCGCACCGTGGACGTGTTCCACCACCAGGGGGACGGCATGGCGGCGTTGCACGTGCCGGTGGACACGTTCGTCGACGGTGGCGCGATGTGGCTGGAGTTCCACGCCGTGGACGCGGCGGCGACCGTGTCCGAGGTGACGTGGAGTGTGACGACGACGAGCCCGGCCCGCCGCGCGGCGGTGGCCATCTGCACCTTCAACAGGGCGGACGACTGCGCCGCCACCGTCGACTCGCTGGCCTCGGACCCGTTGGTGGCCGAGCTGATCGACGACCTCTACGTGACGGATCAGGGCACCGACCTGGTCGAGACGCGTGAGGCGTTCCGGCGCGCGGCCGGGGAGTTCGGCGAGCGGCTGCACTATCTTCGCCAGCCCAACCTCGGCGGCGCCGGCGGGTTCAGCCGCGGGATGTTCGAGGCCACGGCCCCGGGTTCCACCGGGCCGGTGGACGTGCTGCTGATGGACGACGACGTGAGGGTCGAGCCCGAGACGGTGCTGCGGTTGTTCGCCTTCGCGGCCGTCACCCGCGAGCCGATGCTCGTCGGCGCGCAGATGCTGTACCTGTTCAACCCGGACTACCTGCTGGTCTCGGCCGAGCGCACGCAGCTCGATCAGCTCGAGGGCGGGTTGGACGCGGACGAATTCGCGCTACGCGACGAGTCCGTGGTGGACAGCCGGCAGGAGCGTCGGGTCGACGCCGAGTACAACGCGTGGTGGTCCTGTCTGGTGCCGGGGGAGGCCGTGGAGAGGGTCGGGCTGCCCCTGCCGTACTTCTTCCAGTGGGACGACATCGAGTACGGGTTGCGGTGCCGTCAGGCCGGGATGCCCACCTGCACCCTGCAGGGGGCGGCCGTGTGGCACGCCGACTTCTACTGGAAGGACGGCGACGACTTCGGTCAGTTCTTCTCGATGCGCAACTCGCTGACCACCGCGGCCATCCGCCAGGGGATCGACCCGCGCGCGATGGCCACCAACCTGGGCCGGAGCGTCCTGCGGGCGCTCGTGGCCATGCAGTACGGTCTCGCCGCCACGCGCATGCGCGGCATCGAGGCGTTCCTCGACGGCCCCGACGGTGCCCACGGGGTCGGCGACGGCGGGCAGGCCGCCCTGGCCGCGATCCGAGCCGAGCGTGCGGGATACCCCGAGACGGCCAAGCTCGCCGTCGACGCCCTTCCCGCGGGGATCAGGGTGGAGCGCAAGGTGGGGTTCCCCCGCGAGGATCGCGAGGACCAGGTGCTGGCCAAGCGGCTGCTCGTCCAGAAGCTCGGCCGGCAGCGCCGTGGGGA
>NZ_JAALDX010000478.1:2882-3340 GCF_014145095.1 Dietzia sp. SLG310A2-38A2
CGTGGCCGTGCCCTACGAGGACGCGGCCTGGTGGCACGTCTCGCTCTTCGACGAGGTCTACGTGACCGACGCCTCGCAGACCGGGGTGCACCACCGCAAGGTCGACCCGCAGCGGGTAACGGAACTGCAGAAGCGCCTGGCCGCCCTGCTCGCGCGGTTCGTTCGCGAGGCCCCGGCCGCCCAGGAACGGTGGCGCGAGGCGCAGGCCCGCCTCACCACGCGCGAGAACTGGGCGCGGCTGTACGGGGTGTAGCCCGGCCGTCCGGGGACTGCACCACGAGCGCAGTCCGGGGACGGAACCACGAGTGCCGAGGTCGCGGATCTTGACGTTCCGATGACTGGGACGCCTTCGCCTCGGGTGGCCGGATGCTGTGCAGCGAGCTACACGAGGATCGAGAGCGCATCGTCAATCGCCCTTCGCAAGTGATATCCGGCTCTTCGCATCTGAGTGTGGGTGA
>NZ_JAALDX010000479.1 GCF_014145095.1 Dietzia sp. SLG310A2-38A2
TCGATGATCGCACCGTCGACCGGCACCGGGGTCCCACCGACTCCCAGGACCGCTGCCGTCTCCGAATCGGGGACGTCGAACCGCACGCCCGTGTCGGTGACGATCGTCGACACCCCGCCACGGGTCGACGTCCCACGCCCGACCGCGGTCACCCACAGTCCTCCGCCCGGTACGCCGACGGCATCGAGGGCCGGCCCACCACCGTCCGCGCCGGCGACCCTCCGCGCCTCCGCAGCCGACGGGGCCGGAGCACCGGCGACCACGGTCACCCGCCGAACGATCGACCCCTCCCCGCCCGAGACGCGGACGCACAACACCGGGGAGTCACTGGTCGAGAGGACCGACGGGCGATCGGCTGGAAAGGCGTCCACATCCAGCGCCACCGAGCGAGGAACGCCCATCCGGTCGGGATCAACGGACACGACCGCCCCCACCGTCGAGGTGGAACGGATGACGTCAGCCACCACCGGACCGACCTCCTGGACACCGTCGGCCAGCGCGACGTAGGTCCCCCTACCCGAGGCGGTCTCCACGATGAAGACCTGCCCGATCCGCAATGAGTCGAGACCGTAGTCCACCGGCATCCCTGCCAGATCGATCTCCGGTCGCACCACCGGATCGACCTCCGGCAGCGGGTCGATCAACGCCGCCGTGACCGGCCGCGGCGCGACTCCGCCCAGTCCGAGGATCGCCAGTAGGTCGCCGTCCGACAGGTCGATTCTCGAGCGGGTTCCGTCCCGCAGCAGCCAGCCCCTGCCGTCCTGGTCGGCCAGGACGATCTCATCACCGGTGGTGTCCCGCCCGGGTCCCGCCGTTCCGTCGCGGGCGACGACAGTCGTCGAGACGATCCGAGGGCGACCGCGATCGACGTCGGCGATCTCGTCGCACACCGTCCACGAGACCGCCGCAGCCCCGTCCGCGTCGCGATGAGCCGGCAGCGCGGACGGCGCTCCGGGGATCCCGATCAGACCACCGCGCCGCGTCCCGGCGATATCCGAGTCCCGCACCGTGGTCGGGTCGGTGGGCTGACCCGTCACCAGACGGGCGGAGGCGAGATTGAACACCGGGTGGACGGTGTCACCGGCGCGGACATACATCTGGCCGGAGTCCCGGCCCACCATGACCACGGCGCGATCGACATCAGGCGTCGGATCGAGGAGGGCCAGGACCGCCGCCCCGACGCAACCGAGGACGGCGGCGACCGCACCCATCATGAGTCCCGTCGACTGACGCCTGAGTGGATCGTGGAGCATCCGGACGTCGCGGACGACCACCGCGTGTCGGGCCCGCCGGGACAGGAAGCGGTGCCCGTCGACCTGCGCCCTGGTCGTCGGCTTCAGCGGCACGGACGGGCTCCTTCCCACGAATGTGACGCCCCGCGGCGGGGAGTTCCGGGGGTAGGGTACGCCACGATCCCGGCCAGATGGCCGGGCTTCCCGGGCGGCCTCGCACGCCCTCGACCAGGCCAGGAGGACGGGTGACGGCTGCCCCTCGCTCCCTTCTCGCCCTCGTAGTCGTCCTCCTGACCTCGGGGGTGCTCGCGGTGATCTGCCCGCAGCCCTGGCAACCCTGGGTCCAGTTTGCCGCCGCCTCACTGGTCGCCCTCGCCGCCACACTCCGTCACCGGGGGCGGCCCCTACTCGGACGCGGACCGCGCCCGCGCCGGTCCGACGTCGACGTCGTCGACCTGGTCTCGCCCGAGTTCTCACTGGTCGGTTGCGTCGGCGGTCACCAGGTGGTGACCACCGGTGTCGAGATCTCTGCCGGCGCACTGGAGACCACCGAGATCGGAAGCGACGACCCGGCGGATTTCCTCGGCGTTCGGCTTCCGCTGGGCGCGGTCGCGCGACAGCTCGACCAGGGTGGGGTGCTGCTCGAGGGGATCGACGTGGTGGTTCACGGGCGACGAGCGGCGACGGGCCCCGACGGCGAGGTGTACTGCTCGCTCGTGGGCCCGCTGGCTCTGGTCTCCCACCGGCGGGTCCACCTGCTCCTGCGATTCGACCTGTCGGAGCTCGCGCTGACCGCGCCGGAGGAGGCCGGGCGAGATTCGCCGCAGCGGGTCATCGCGGTGGCCACCGAACGAGTCCGCCGATCTCTGGTTCATCACGGGCTTCCGTGCCGAGTGCTCGACGCCACCGAGCTTGCGGAGCGATACGTTGAAGCCGAGGCCGATCCCACCGACGCAGTGGGGTTGGTGATCCGCCCCGGGGCAGACCCGCGTGAGGTCGTGGACGCCCTCACCACTGAACGCACCTCAGGCATCACCGAGGTACTCCGTCTCCGCCGGGTGCCGGGCCGCCGCGACGTCGTCGACGCCATCTCGACCGTGGGTCTCACGGGGCTCACCGGGGAATCGCTCCCCCCGTCCGCGATATCATGTCATCTGTTGCCGTCTCCGCGGGTGCTGCCCGTCCCGGGTGAGTCCCTCCCCGATGCGCT
This sequence comes from Dietzia sp. SLG310A2-38A2, assembly GCF_014145095.1. Lineage (GTDB taxonomy): Bacteria > Actinomycetota > Actinomycetes > Mycobacteriales > Mycobacteriaceae > Dietzia. Next base: position 2,443 of record NZ_JAALDX010000479.1, read on the forward strand.
CGCCGGCTCCGCGGTCCGGCGGCGTCTCGATCAACTCGACGCCCTCGCCCCACCCGCCCACGGTTGCGGTCAGATCCTCGGGGCGACCCGGACGGGGAACGCGGCCGCGATCCAGCTGGCGGGGCCTCACCTGCGCTCGGCACTCCTCGCTGCCGACCCGGCCGTCTGCCGCCAGGTGGCCTTCCGTGCGGTCGCCGCCGGATACCGGGTGGCGGTGGTCACCGACGTCCCGGATCGCTGGCGACCACTGCTGGCGATCGACGACGAGACCAGATTCCGGATAGTTGACCCCGATGCCTCGGATGCCGGCGCCCCGGTCGACGCGGTCTTCTGGGACGTCGACGGCCCGCTCAGCGAGGGTCGCATCGACGCGCTCGCGGGGCCCGGCGGCCCTGACGTGACATCACCGACCGTGATCCGTGTGGATGCCGATTGGGACGCTCCCGGGCCCGGGCGTGCGACGGCAGCGAACCCGCCCGACCTGGTACTCGACGGCAGGATATCCGGCTGGATCTCCGTCGAACCGCGTTCCGGAGCCGCCCGGCGGGTGTCGGTGGTGACCGGCCCCGGCGAGGACGCGTTCATAGGTCGGGTCCCGGGTCCGGGGGACCTCACACCCGCAGGTGCTGCACCTTCCGCCAGCCCGGATCGTCGGTGACCGTCAGGGTCACCTCACCCTGCTCCCAGCCGGACGCGGCCACGCGCAGTTGCTCGTGCGCGGGGGTCGCTGAGTCCACGTAGAAGTGCAGGAGCCGGCGGCCGTTGCAGCTCTCGGCGCCCACGCACTCCCCCGTGCCCTCCAGGCGGTCGACCAGGTGGTCCTCAAAATCCCGCAGCCCGGGCAAGGAGGCCGATCCCGGCAGTCCACCGTCCTCGACATCCGTATAGGGAACGTGGACGGCGACGTGCCGGTCGAACTCCGGGGCCGACAGCGCGACCAGGGGCACGCGCACCACGGCCACCATCGGGCCGCAGGAGGTGTCGCCGTGCAGGATCTGCCAGGCCGGCTCCCCCTCCTCGTCCGTGTTGTCGCGCTCAATCTCCCGCAGGATCCCGGGCAGCGCGTCGAGTGACACCGCGTCGTCCCCCGGGGCCGTGGCGTTGGAGCGGATCATGCCCACCCACGTCTCCACCGCGGCCTCGCCGCACATGGCGTCGAGCAGCAGGTAGGCGGCGATCCCGGCGTCGGGTCCCTTGAGTCCGGCGAACCCGGGGTGGTGCACGGTCACGTCGGCCCGGGAGAGGCCGCAATCCACCACCACCTCGGCCTCGTCGAACCCCAGCCTCCGGTCGCGGAAGTGCATGGCGCACCCGGCGACCGGGTCACGCAGGTCCGCGTACGACCAGTATGCGTCGGCGGGCGGGGCCTGGGCGAGCCATCGGCGCGCCGCCCCGCGGAGCTCGGGCACCCCGGCCGCGGTGACGGTCAGGCGGTGCGGAGCGCCTTCCGACCCGGGGACGAACTCCCACGACAACCCGGGGTCGATCGCCTCGATGAGCGAGGTGATCTCCGGGACCACGCGGCGGGCGTCACCCGACTCGAGGGCGGCGGTCGTGCGGCGGCACCCGCCCTCGGTCCACCAGCGCCAGAAGGTCGTGACGGCGCGGTCCGAGCGCAGCCTGGCGGTCTCGATGCGGACGCCGGACAGGTCCATCGATCTGGAGAGTTGCCGGGGTCGTGCCGCGCCGATCGCCATCTGTTCTCCCTCCGCCCGTCACGGTCC
>NZ_JAALDX010000480.1 GCF_014145095.1 Dietzia sp. SLG310A2-38A2
GACGCCGACGAGGCCGGCGCCGTGGCCCGGCCCGACCTGCTGGGCCGCATCGCCGCGCCGCTGGCCGCGATCAACCGTGCGCCGCTGACCTCGTACCACGTGGTGATGGTGGTCACCGCCCTGCTCACCGTGATCGGCCTGGGGATGGTGCTGTCGAGCTCCAACGTCCTCGCGTTCTCCGGTGGCGGCACTCCGTTCGACATCTTCCTGCGCCAGGCGGTGTTCGTCACGATCGGCTGGGTGGCGTTCGTGGTGGCCCTGCGTGTGCGGTTCGAACTGCTCCGGGCGGCCGCGCTGCCGATGCTGCTGGTGTCCATCGGCCTGCTCATCGCCGTCCTGATCCCCGGTGTGGGAATGGAGATCAACGGCTCCCGCGGGTGGATCGACCTCGGGTTCTTCGGGATCCAGCCCGCGGAGATCGCCAAGTTCGCGTTCATCATCTGGGCGTCCTCGGTGGTGGCCAAGCGCATCCGCACCGGGTACTGGCTCGACCTGCTGTTCCCGGCCATCGTGGGGTACGGGGTGGTCGCCGCCCTCGTCGTCGTCGCCCCCGACCTCGGCATGGCCACGGCGGTGACCATCGCCTTCCTCTGCGTGCTGTGGTTCTCCGGCTACCCCACACGGCACTTCGTGTGGGTGATCGCGTTCGGCACCGTCGTGTTCGGCGTGCTCGCCGTGACGTTCGCCTACCGCTTCGAGCGGGTCCGGACCTTCTTCAACACCTTCGTCGGGGACTTCTCGAACCCGCAGGGCTCGGGGTACCAGTCGTATCAGGGGATGCTCTCGCTCGCGGAGGGCGGACTCTTCGGGGTGGGCCTCGGACAGTCCAGCGCCAAGTGGTTCTACCTGCCCGAGGCGACCAACGACTTCATCTTCGCGATCATCGGTGAGGAGCTCGGCTGGTTCGGCGCCGCCGTGGTGGTCTCGCTGTACCTGGCGTTGGGGTGGGCGGGCATGCGCATCGCGCTGCGGTCGGCCGACCCGTTCCGTCGCCTGCTGGCCGGCACCATCACCACGACGATCGTCCTCCAGGCGTTCATCAACATCGGGTACGTGGTGGGCCTGCTCCCGGTCACCGGCCTCCAGCTGCCCCTCATCTCCAACGGTGGCACCTCGGCGGTCGTGACCCTGGCCTCCCTCGGCCTCCTCGCCAACTGCGCCCGACACGAGCCCGAGGCGATCTCGGCGATCCTCAGCTCCCCGGAGCGCCGCCGGCGTCGGTGGTTCACCCTCCCGGACCCGCGCCCGTACACCCCCGAGCGTCCGGTCCCGGCCTCGGATGCGCCCGGGCGCTCGAGTGCCGGTGCCCGGCGCTACG
>NZ_JAALDX010000047.1 GCF_014145095.1 Dietzia sp. SLG310A2-38A2
TCCCGGGCCGATCTCCGGCGCGCCGAGACACGCGTCGTCACCGGCGCCGGGTGCACCCCGGACCCTGGTGCCGACGGCTACACGGCGCGGGTCACCCGCGTGGTCCAGCGGGGCCAGGACACGGTCAGCACCGACACCGTGTCCTCCACGTACGCGCCCCGGGTCCGTGTGGAGTGTCGGGTCGAGATCCCGTCACCCACGGACGAGGCGCCCGGCCCGGTTGCGCCGCCGCCGGTGCCGGACGACGCGATACGGATCCCGGGCCTGCCGGAGTTCCGGATCCCGGTCCTGCCCGGCAACTGACCCTCCCCGCCGCACCACCCGGCCTCGGAGTCCCGCCGCACCACCCGGCCTCGGATCGAGGTGTGCGCCCGAAATGCACGTATCCCCGGGGATTGTGCGGCGTGTCGGGACCGAACACAGCGCACAACCCCCGGGGATCGCGGGGAGTCGGTCAGGCGAGCGTCAGAACGCGGCCTCGTCCAGCTCCATGAGGTCGCTGCCCAGGCCGGCGACGATGCCGCGGGTGGCGGTGATGAGCGGGAGCTCGTTGTTCGCGAACCACTTGGCGGCGGCGATCTTGCCGTTGTAGAAGGCCTTGTCGGCCTCCGAGGCGCCGTCCAGCTTGCCCAGGGCCACCTCGGCGCCCACGAGCAGTCGCCAACCCATCATCAGGTCACCGAACGCCATGAGCAGGCGCACCGACGCCAGACCGACGGTGTAGAGACGCTTCGGGTCGTCCTGCGATCCCAGCAGGTGGTCGAAGCAGGTGCCGATGATCGCCTCGACGTCGGCGAGCGCGGTGGCCAGGTGCTCGCGCTCGGTGGCCAGCTGCCCGCCCGACGTGTCGCTGTCCAGGAACTTCTTGATCTGCGCCGACACGTGGCCGATCGCCGTGCCGCGGTCGCGGGCGATCTTGCGGAAGAAGAAGTCCTGGGCCTGGATCGCGGTGGTGCCCTCGTAGAGGGAGTCGATCTTGGCGTCGCGGATGTACTGCTCGATCGGGTAGTCCTGCAGGAAGCCCGAGCCACCGAAGGTCTGCAGGGACTCGGTGAGCAGTTCGTAGGCCCGCTCGGAACCGACGCCCTTGACGATCGGCAGGAGCAGGTCGTTGACGCGGTGCGCGAGCTCGCCGTCGGCGCCGGAGACTCGCTCGGCGATCGACACGTCCTGATGGGCGGCGGTGTACATGTACACCGCGCGCAGGCCCTCGGCGAACGCCTTCTGACGGATGAGTGCCCGACGGACGTCCGGGTGGTGGGTGATGGTCACGCGGGGGGCGTTCTTGTCCGCCATCTCGGTCATGTCGCCACCCTGTACGCGCTCCTTGGCGAACTCCAGCGCGTTGAGGTACCCGGTCGACAGGGTGGAGATGGCCTTGGTGCCCACCATCATCCGGGCGTGCTCGATCACGTCGAACATCTGACGGATGCCCAGGTTGAGCTCGCCGTCCCCGACGATCCAGCCCTTGGCGGGCACGCCGTGTCCGCCGAAGGTGACCTCACACGTGGTGGAGACCTTGAGACCCATCTTGTGCTCGACGCCGGTGACGAACACGCCGTTGCGCTCGCCCAGTTCGCCCGTCTCGAAGTCGAAGTGGGTCTTGGGGACGAAGAACAGGGACAGGCCCTTGGTGCCCGGTCCGGCGCCCTCGGGGCGGGCCAGGACGAGGTGGAAGATGTTCTCGAACATGTCGTCGGAGTCAGCCGAGGTGATGAAGCGCTTCACGCCCTCGATGTGCCACGAGCCGTCGTCCTGCTTGACGGCCTTGGTGCGGCCGGCGCCGACGTCGGAACCGGCGTCGGGCTCGGTGAGCACCATGGTGGCGCCCCAGCCGCGCTCGACACAGGTGGCCGCCCACTTCTTCTGCTCCTCGGTGCCGTTCTCGTAGAGCACGGCCGCGAAGGACGGGCCTGCGCCGTACATGAACGCCGCCGGGTTGGCACCGAGCATCATCTCGCCGGTGGCCCAGACCATCGCGCGGGGTGCGGGCATGCCGCCGAGGTCCTCCGGCAGGCCCATCGACCAGTAGCCGGCGTCGAACCAGGCGCGGAACGACTTCTTGAAGTCCTCCGGGAGGGAGGCCGAATGGGTCTCGGGGTCGAAGACCGGCGGGTTGCGATCTGCCGACGCGAAGGACTCGGCGACCGGGCCCTCGGTGAGCGTGGCGACCTCGTCGAGGATGCCCTTGGCGGTGTCGGTGTCCATGTCGCCGAACTCGCCGGCGTCGAGTGCCTCGTTCATGCGCAGGACCTCGAACATGTTGAACTCGAGATCGCGGACGTTGCTCTTGTAGTGACCCATTACGGTCTTCTCCGATCGGAGTGCGGTGTCGTTGCAATGGAGGTGGCCGCGCGGGTCGGCACTGGTGTCCATGGGTGCACCGGAACCTACCCGTCGGTAACAAGACAGATGTTAGTGCGTCGTCAGCGATCCGTCCAAGGTGAGGAAAGGCTCTTATTCGGCAGGTGGGCGCCGTACGGCCGACCGGGCCGCATCGAGCAGGATCGATTTCTCGGCGCGCGCGACGGTCCGCCGGGTGATCTCGGCGTAGTCCGGGGTCACCGACACCGACGTCACGCCCCTGCGGACGAGGTGCTCGGCCATCGCCGGGTCGGTCGACGCGGCCTGCCCGCACAGCGAGACCGTGAGGCCCGAGTCATGACAGCGGTCGATGATCTGATCGATGAACGCCAGTACCGCCGGGTCCATGGAGTCGAACAGATCCGCACACACCTCGGAGTCGCGGTCCACGCCCAGCGTCAACTGGGTGAGGTCGTTGGACCCGATGGACACGCCGTCGATGCCCATCGCGGCGTACTCGGGGATCCAGTGGACGACCGACGGGACCTCGGCCATGATCCACCGCTTGAGGCCCGGGTCGCGCCCGAGGGGATGGGCGTCGATGATGTCCAGACAGGCGCGGAGCTCCCACCCGGTGCGGACGAACGGGATCATGAGGTGCAGATTGCCGTGCTTCTGCCGCACCTTGGCCAGCGCGTCCAGCTCCAGCCGGAACAGGTCCGGTTCCTGCGTGTACCGGAAGCACCCGCGGTAGCCGATCATCGGATTGCGCTCCTCGGCCTCGACCTCCCCGCCGAGCAGACCGCGGAACTCGTTGGAGCGCAGGTCCGTGGCGCGGTAGACCACCGGTCGGGGGTCGAAGGCCGCGGCGATCGTGCTGATCCCCGAGGCCATCCGGCCCACGTACTCCTCCGCCCTCCCCTCGGCGATGAGCGTGCGCGGGTGGACACCCTCCAGCGCGCTGGTGATGAGGAACTCCGCGCGCAGCAGGCCCACGCCGTCGACGTCCATCGCGGCCACCCGGGCCGCGGCGTCGGGAGTGGCGAGGTTGACGTACACAGCGGTGGCGGTGACCTCGCGGGTCCTCACCTCGGGCGCCCGACCCGCGTCGGCGGGGGCCTGTTCGGCGGCGGCCG
>NZ_JAALDX010000481.1:0-843 GCF_014145095.1 Dietzia sp. SLG310A2-38A2
GCTGGCGGAGGAGATCTATCCGGCCGGTGCAGGTTGAGGTGATCTGGGCGCTCCGCCGGCGTGCGTCCAGATCTTTGTGCAACTAGTTGCACAAAACCGTGGGCGGCCGTACGGTCGGGGAAACCCGACCTCATCCCGGTCCCGAAAGGACTGCTCATGGCCCTTCCCTCCGTCCTCGCCGGCCCGCTCACCGTGCCGGTGGTCGCCTCGCCGATGTTCATCTACTCCGGCCCTGAGCTGGTGGCCGCGCAGTGCCAGGCCGGGGTGATCGGTTCGTTCCCGGCGCTCAACGCGCGACCGCAGTCGGTCCTGGGGGAGTGGCTGGACCAGGTCACCGAGAGCAACGCGGCCTACTCCGCGGCGAATCCCGACCAGTACGTGGCCCCGTTCGCCGTCAACCAGATCGTCCACCGGTCCAACGACAGGCTCGAGCAGGACCTGGCGACCGTCGTCGAGCACGAGGTGCCGATCGTCATCACCTCCCTCGGTGCCCGTACCGAGGTCAACGACGCCGTCCACTCCTACGGCGGCATCGTGCTGCACGACGTGATCAACGACAAGTTCGCCCGCAAGGCCATCGAGAAGGGCGCCGACGGGCTGGTGGCGGTGGCCGCCGGCGCCGGCGGCCACGCCGGGACGCAGTCGCCGTTCGCCCTGCTCCAGGAGATCCGCGAATGGTTCGATGGCCCGTTGCTGCTGTCCGGGGCGATCGCGCACGGTCGGTCGATCCTCGCCGCGCAGGCGGCGGGGGCGGATCTCGCATACGTCGGGTCGGCATTCCTCGCGACCGAGGAGTCCCGCGCGGCCGAGGAGTACAAGCAGATGATCGTCCGGAGCAAGGCC
>NZ_JAALDX010000481.1:1017-2934 GCF_014145095.1 Dietzia sp. SLG310A2-38A2
GGACTTCGGCTCCGGCGGGGGCGCGGACTCCAAGGCGTGGCGCGACATCTGGGGCGCGGGCCAGGGCGTCGGCGCGGTCACCTCGACGGGCTCCGTCCGCGACCTGGTCGAGCGGCTCCGCGCGGAGTACGAGCAGGCGGCGTCCGCTCTGGCAGCGCGCTGAATCCGTGTCGCTGAAGTTCGCGATCCTCACCTCCCTCACCGAGCGGGCGGGGAGCGGGATCGAGCTGGCGCGGAGGTTCGACAAGTCCATCGGGTACTTCTGGCCGGCGACCCACCAGCAGATCTACCGGGAGCTCGACCGGCTGGGGGAGTCCGGCCTGATCCGGGAGCTCCCGCTCGAGGGCGCCCCCTCGCGGGGTAACCCGCGCCGTTTCGAGGTCACCGAGGACGGCCGGAGGCTGCTCACCGAGTGGATCTGCGAGCCGGACGAACCCGATCCGATGCGGTCCACCATGGCGGTGCGGGTGCGTGCCGCCGCCGCGACGGGGGCGGTCCAGGAGGTCAGGGAGGCGCTGAGGCACCACCGCGACCAGCGGGCCGACAGCCTCCGCCGCTACCGCGAGATCGAGGAGCGGGACTTCGCGCGGGCCGACCCGGAGAACGCCCGCGACCTCCTCCAGCACAGGGTGCTCACGCTGGGCATCCAGGTGGAACAGGCGTGGGTGAGCTGGTGCGACGAGGTGCTCGAGATGTTGGAGCGCCTACCGGAGGGCTGACCGTCGCACCCGCTCATCGCACGCGCTCATCGCACGAGCGCATGGCACCGACTCAGTTCGCCAACGCCGCCTCGAGAGACGCCAGCGACGCCTCGAGGAAGTCGCGACCGAACGGCGGCATCCCGCCGATCTCGTCGGCCTGCTCCTGGGGTGTCGCCGACCAGTCGTACCGGAGGGTGACCTCGGTGGATGCGCCTGCGGGAGCGAGGTCGTACCGCCAGCGCCACCCGCCGGTGGAGATCTCTCCGGTCGCATCGGGCTGGCCCGGCTCCCATTCGATCGTGCGGTCGGGCTCGAATGCCGTGACCACGTTGTGCATCTCGTAGTGGCCGCCCGCGGCCTCGATGTACATGTTGATCACAAAGACGTCCCCGACCCCCCGAATGACCTCCGACGTGACCGCGTCGCGCACCCAGTCCCCGGGTTCGGTGTGCTTGTGGCGGGTCGGGTCCGCCAGTAGCGAGAAGACCTCCGACGGAGACGCCGGGATCGTGCGGCTCGCGGTCATGAAGGTGGCGGACCCGTGCTCGGCACTTGGGTTATCGGCGCCAGCAGTGGTGGACATCAGTTTCTCCTCGATCACTCGACGGTCAGCAGGATCTTGCCGTGGCTCTCGCCCGACTCGAGTAGGGCCAGAGCCTCCGCGACCCGCTCCAACGGGATCTCTCGGGAGACTCGGGTGGTCACGTCGCCCGCGGCGACCATCGGCCACACGTGGTCCACCACCTCCCGGCAGATGCCGGTCTTGCCGCCGGGGCCGTCCACCGGGCGGGCTCGGAGGTTGGTGGCCAGCACGCCGGCGCGGCGCGGGAGCAGGGCTCCCAGATTCAGCTCACCCTTCATCCCGCCCTGCATGCCGATCACCATCAGTCGGCCGTCCGGGGCGAGTGACGCGATGTTGGGCTCGAGGTACTTCGCGCCCATCACGTCGAGGATCAGGTCGACGCCACGGCCTCTCTCGTCGTCGTCGGTCCACTCCCTGACCCGGTCGGAGAAACTCTCCTCGCGGTAGTCGATCACCAGGTCGGCACCGAGATCGCGACATTGTCGGACCTTCTCCGGTCCGCCGGCGGTGGTGGCCACGCGGGCGCCGAGCGCGCGGCAGACCTGGATGGCGTGGGAGCCGATGCCGCCCGCGCCGCCGTGGATCAGAACGCGCGGGGCCCCGAGTTCCGTGTCACCCCAGCGTGCGTTGGGG
>NZ_JAALDX010000482.1:0-853 GCF_014145095.1 Dietzia sp. SLG310A2-38A2
CTCGACGTGGTGGCCGGGCTCGTCGTCGTCGACCCGCCCCCCGCCCCGCACGCGGACAGGCCCGCCAGCCCGACGCCGGCGCCGAGCACCAGCCGGAGAACGTGGCGACGAGAGTGCACGGGGGGAATGGTCTCACGCCTCCAAATGCGCGATGTCCCGGCTCCTCGCTCTCGCGAGTAACCGGGACATGTCACTGAGTACCCCCGATGGGATTCGAACCCACGCTACCGCCGTGAGAGGGCGGCGTCCTAGGCCGCTAGACGACGGGGGCCTGGTACGCATCGACTGTAGCGACCCAACCGGCGCACCACAAAATCGGCGGGGAAACCGCAATTCACCCGGTGCAAATATGTACCGAGTGCACTTTTCTGTAGACTCCTCTGGTGACCACCCAACCGGACCAGGACTCCCTCCGCGAGCGCAAACGCCGCGCCACGATGCTGGCCATCGAGAACTCCGCGACCTCCCTGGTCCTCGAGCACGGGTACGACTGCGTGACGGTGGACCAGATCTGTGCCGCGGCCCAGGTGTCCAAGCGCACGTTCTTCAACTACGTGCCCTCGAAGGAGGCCGCCGTCATCGGTTCGCCACCCCGTGACCTCCCACCGGCGGGCCGCCGCGAGTTCCTCGACGCGGCTGACCCGGACGTCCCCGGGGCGCTTCTCCGACTGTTCCTCGCGGCGTTCGCGGCCGCGCGGATCGCGGACGACGCCCAGACCGCGACCCTGGCCCACCGTCGAGCGGAGATATTCCGGGCCAACCCGGACCTCGGGGTGGCCCGCGTGACCGCGACATCACGCTTCCAGCTCCGTCTGGTGGACCTGGTGACCGAGCACTTCGAGCGTCACCCGCC
>NZ_JAALDX010000482.1:926-5995 GCF_014145095.1 Dietzia sp. SLG310A2-38A2
CGCGGCCAGGGCTGAGGCACGTGCCTGCGTGGCCCTCGTGGCCGCCTCGGCCAACCTGGGGCTGTCCACCTGGCTGACGCGCGAGGCCGCGACCTTCGCCGACCTCGACGCCGAGTGCGCGCTCGCGCTCCGGCAGCTCGCACTCCTCGTCACCGCACCCACCGACACCACACCGTCCGAGACGACCTCTCCTGAGACCACGGGAGCCACTCCGTGAGCGACACAAGCATGAGCGACACCAGCATCATCGCGACGGACGGTCGCGAACCCACCGGACCGGCTCCCGCATCCCACAACGTGCCGCTGGTCTTCGCGTCTCTGCTGCTCGGGATGCTCATCGTGTCCCTGGGGCAGATGATCTTCGCGACCGCGCTGCCCACGATCGTCGCGGACCTCGGCGGGGTCGACAAGATGTCCTGGGTCATCACCGTCTATCTCCTCACCATGACCATCGGGCTGCCCGTGTACGGCAAGCTCGGTGACCAGATCGGACGCAAGCCGCTCTTCGTCACCGCCATCCTGCTGTTCCTCGGTGGTTCCGTCCTCGGCGCCCTGTCGTGGAGCATCGACATCCTGATCGTCTCGCGCGCGATCCAGGGGCTGGGAGGTGGCGGTCTGATGGTGCTGTCCCAGGCCATCGTCGCGGACGTCGTGCCCGCCCGGCAGAGGGGCCGATACATGGGGGTCATGGGGGCCGTCTTCGGACTGTCATCGATCCTGGGGCCGCTCCTGGGCGGGTTCTTCACCGAGGGCCCGGGCTGGCGCTGGGCACTGTGGTTCAACCTGCCGGTATGCCTGCTCACGCTGGCGGTCGCCGTTCTCTACCTGAAGTTGCCCACTCGCGGCACCGGCCGTAGCACCGACTGGCCGGGTACCGTACTCATGGTCACCGGCACCACGGCGCTCATCCTCGTCTGCTCGTGGGCCGGCAACCGCTTCCCGTGGACCGACCCCGTGATCATCGGCCTCACCGCCCTGTTCGTGACCTGCGCCGTGGCGTTCGTCCTCGTCGAGTTGCGCTCGCCGCACCCGCTGATCCCCATGTCGCTGTTCGCGGAACGCAACTTCGCACTCTCCACGGCCGCCGGGCTCATCATCGGCGTGGCGATGTTCGGGACCATCACCTACCTGCCCACCTACATCCAGATGGTCCACGGGCTCGGCCCCACCGACGCCGGCCTGATGATGACCCCGATGATGGCGGGGATGATGGGAACCTCCATCATCGTGGGCAACATCGTGAGCCGCACAGGCCGCTACAAGTGGTACCCCGTGGTCGGCACGATCATCATGGCCGCGGGCCTGTGGCTCATCAGCTCGCTCGAGGCCTCCGACACCCTGCTCCACCTCGGAGCGGTCCTCTTCGTCTTCGGCTTCGGCCTGGGGCTGTGCATGCAGCTGCTCGTCCTGATCGTCCAGAATTCGTTCCCCGTGTCGATGGTCGGGACCGCCACCGCGTCCAACAACTTCTTCCGCCAGATCGGCGGGACACTGGGGTCGGCGATCGTGGGGTCGCTCTTCGTCAGTCGTCTCGCGGATCTCATGGACGACCGGATCCCGGCCGCGGCGGCCTCGATGGGACCGGAGGGAGCCGAGGTGGCCTCGTCGTTCGCAGACGGCTCCGGAGCGGCCAACTCGATGAGCCCCGAGATCCTCGCCGGCCTGCCCGGACCCCTGCACGACGCGATCGTGGGGTCCTACAACGAGGCCCTGGTACCGATCTTCCTCGCCGTGGTCCCCCTCCTGGTGATCGCCACGGTGCTGTTGCTGTTCATCCGGGAGGACCCCCTCAAGGAGACCGTCGACTGAACCGACTCGCCTGATCGGCCGGGCAGATCAGGCGGGGTGCTCACGGCGCCGCGGTAGCGGGGTGAGCAGACCGACACGCGATCCACACTCGCGGCAACCGCCCCGTTACCCGACGGCGATAGCTTGCCCAGCGTGAACACTCCCCGAGAGACCGTCCTGCGCTTCCTCGCCGCTCCGACCGACGTGGGCACCGGGAACCAGGTGCACACCGGCCGGATCCTCGAGTGGATCGACAAGGCCGCGTACGCCCAGGCCGCGGTGTGGTCCGGCGGATACGCCGTCACGGTCTACGTCGGCAATGTCCGCTTCTCCCGGCCGATCGAGGCCGGGGAACTCGTCGAGGTGTCCGCGCGACTCGTCCACACGGGCTCGACATCGATGCACATACAGTGCGACGTCCGCGCCTGCGATCCAGTGACGCTCGACTACCGGCATTGCGCGGAGTGCCTGGTCGTCTTCATCGCGGTCCGCGCGGGAACGCCCACCCCGGTGCCGGCCTGGCGGCCCGCCTCCCGGCTGGAGGTCCACGAGTCCGACGAAGCGGTGATGCGCATCGCCTTGAGGAAGGACATCGAGGACGCCATGGCCGACCAGAGCTACACCGACGCCGGGACCGCACCCCGATCGGCCCTGCGGTTCCTCGCGGCCCCGGGCGACGTGAACTGGGGCGGCAACGTGCACGGGGGACGCATCATGTCGTGGATCGACGACGCCGCGAACCTGTGCGCGACCCACTGGTCGGGCACCCCGTGTACCTCGGTGTACGCCGGCGGCGTGCGCTTCTACCACCCGGTGAAGATCGGCCACGTCGTCGAGGTGGAGGCCCGGCTCCTGCACACAGGTCACGAGACGATGCACGTATCCGTCCACGTCAGGTCCGGCGAGCCCACGTCGCCTGAACGGGTGCTGACGACCCATTGCCTGGCCGTGTGCGCGGCCCTGGGCCCGGATCTCCGCCCCACCCCGGTGCCGCACTGGACCCCGCTGACCGCGGAGGACCGCGCACTCGACGAGCACGCACGGCACCTCATCCGGCTGCGAGGACGGGGGCGGGTCGACGGGCCCGCTCAGGTGGGGGCCGCCGGCTGACGGGTCCCCGTCGATCACCCGGCGGGGTGGAGACGAATCGACCCGGAGAGGGACCCGTCGAAATGGGGAGAACGCCCGGAGCGTGATGCTCCGGGCGTTCTCAGGTGTACCCCCGATGGGATTCGAACCCACGCTACCGCCGTGAGAGGGCGGCGTCCTAGGCCGCTAGACGACGGGGGCTCAGGACGCGGAACCGCGAGGAACCGCTGCAGTGAGCGCTGGAACGCGCTCAGCTGGCCTACCAGGACTCGAACCTAGAACGACGGTACCAGAAACCGCTGTGTTGCCAATTACACCATAGGCCACTGTATTCACTTGTCCGCCCCGTGCGGGGCGACCTCGAAGAGACTATCAAAGCACCGAGGGTGAATAGCAAATCGCCTGGTCATTCAGCGATGGGCGCGGCCCGGAGGCGGGCAAGAGTCACCTCGCGCCCCAGCAGTTCCAGCGACTCGAACAGCGGCGGCGAGATGTGCGATCCGGTCACCGCGACCCGTACCGGCCCGTAGGCCTTCCGCGGCTTGATCCCGAGCGCGTCGACCAACGCACCGGAGAGCGCCGCCTCGATCGCGGGGGTCGACCACTCCTGTACGGACTCCAGAGCGGCCACAGCCGCGTCCACGACCTCGCGCGCATCGGCCTTGAGGTTCTTGGCGGCGGACTTGGGGTCAACGACGAACTCCGCTTCCTCCACCACCAGGAAGCGGATCAGGTCCCACGCATCGGACAGGACGACGATGCGGGTCTGCACCAGATCCGCGAGGACCGCCCAACGGTCGCCGTCCAGTCCCGCGGGCAGCGTCAGGCCGTCCTCGGACGGGTGCGCCTCGAGGAAGTCCCTCAGACGCCGCGCGAACTCCTCCGGCGGGAGCCGCCGGATGTGCTCGGCGTTGATCGCGTCCGCCTTCTTCTGGTCGAAACGCGCCGGGTTCGCATTGACCTGGCGCACGTCGAAGGCCTCCACCATCTCCTGCAGGGAGAACACGTCGCGGTCGTCCGACAGTCCCCAGCCCAGCAGTGCCAGATAGTTGAGCAGCCCCTCGGGCAGCATGCCGCGGTCGCGGTGCAGGAACAGATCCGACTCCGGGTCCCGCTTGGACAGCTTCTTGTTGCCGTCTCCCATGACGAACGGCAGATGCCCGAACTCGGGGACACGCTCGGCCACCCCGATCCGGGTCAGGGCACGGTAGAGCGCGATCTGCCTGGGGGTCGAGCTGAGCAGGTCCTCGCCACGCAGGACGTGGGTGATCTGCATGAGCGCGTCGTCGACCGGGTTGACCAGCGTGTACAGCGGGATCCCGTTGCCCCGGGTGAGCGCGAAGTCCGGAACGGTACCGGCCTTGAAGACGGTCTCCCCGCGGACGAGGTCGTCCCACCCCAGGTCCTCGTCCGGCATCCGCAGCCGGATCACCGCGCCACGGCCCTCGTCGCGGTAGGCCTGTTTCTGCTCCTCCGTCAGGTCGCGGTCGAACCCGTCGTACCCGAGTTTGGGATCACGCCCGGCCGCCCGGTGGCGGGCCTCGACCTCCTCGGCGGTCGAGAAGGACTCGTAGGCCTCACCGGCGTCGACGAGCCTGCGCACCACCTCGAGGTGCTGGTCTCGGCGTTCGGACTGACGGTAGGGGGCGTACGGCCCGCCCACCTCCGGCCCCTCGTCCCAGTCCAGTCCGAGCCACCGGAGCGCGTCGAGCAGCGACTGGTACGACTCCTCCGAGTCGCGTGCGGCGTCGGTGTCCTCGATGCGGAAGACGAAGGTCCCGCCCGTGTGCCGGGCGTGGGCCCAGTTGAACAGCGCCGTCCGGACGAGTCCCACATGTGGTGTGCCGGTGGGTGACGGGCAGAAGCGGACACGGACGTCTGAGGCTGTCATACCCACCATCCTAGTGACGGTCCCGGCTCGCACCCCCGCGCAGGACCGGCCTAGGATCGGCCGGGTACCCGTGGCCCGCCGCTCACGCGCGATCCACGCCCATCAGAGTCGAGGGAGGCGAGCCGTGGCGTCAGGGCCCCACGCCGACGCCGCCAGGCCCGTCACCGCTCCGGACTTCCTCCTGTCCCGCCACACCGGCTCGCTGCGGACCCAGGGCTCCCTCCGCGTCTTCCCCGACCCTGCCGACGCGGCGCTGGCCCTCCGATCCGGTCGCTGCGGGCTGGTGGTGGGCGCCCTGGGG
>NZ_JAALDX010000483.1 GCF_014145095.1 Dietzia sp. SLG310A2-38A2
GAGCTGGACCGCGGACGGGGCGGTGGCGTTCCAGCGCACGTCCCGCGACGAGCCCGCCTTCCGGGTGACCCTCGCGAGCCCCGTCACGGTCCGTGAGTTCTGCGGTTACGAGATCGAGCTCGAGACCAGCTGCTACAACCCGTCCACCGAGAGGGTCTACCTCAACCTGGCCCGGTGGATCCGTGGTGCCCGGTCCTTCCAGGGTGACATCGGGTCCTACCGTCAGTACCTCGTCAACCACGAGGTCGGCCACGCCATCGGCTACCCGGATCACGAGCCGTGCCCTGCGGACGGAGCGCTCGCGCCGATCATGATGCAGCAGACACTCGGGGTCTCCAACAACGAGATCTTCCTCCTCGACAACGAGGGTGTGGTCCCGGACAACGATGACACCTGTCTCTACAACGCGTGGCCGTTCCCCGACGGCCCGCCGGTGGTCCGGTGAACCCCGTGACCGGCGGCGCATCCGGGGCGCTCCCCCCGCTCGTGGATCCGGCGCCGGATCTGTCGGCGGAGGAGCGCACGCGCTATTCCCGGCATCTGCTGTTGGGTGCCATCGGTGACGAGGGGCAGCGTCGTCTGCGCGCCGCGTCGGTGTTCGTGGTGGGGGCGGGGGGCCTGGGCGCGCCGGTCCTGATGTACCTCGCCGCGGCGGGTGTCGGGCGGATCACGGTGATCGACGACGACGAGGTGGACCTCGGCAACCTGCAACGGCAGGTGATCCACTCCGTGCCGGCCATCGGTCGTCCCAAGGTCGAGTCGGCCCGGGATCGACTGGCCGAGTTGGCACCCGGGGTGAGGGTCGAGGCGGTCCACTCCCGGCTCGACGCACTGAACATCGGCGCCCTCCTCGAGGGACACGACCTGGTGATGGACGGCAGCGACAACTTCGCCACGCGATACCTCGTCTCCGACGCCTGCGAGATCGCCGGGATCCCGGTGATCTGGGGGACCATCGACCGCTTCCGGGCCCAGCTCGCGGTGTTCTGGTCGCGCCCGCCCGCACC
>NZ_JAALDX010000484.1 GCF_014145095.1 Dietzia sp. SLG310A2-38A2
GGGGTGTCCCGGAAGACGGGGACGACCTGGGCGAGCGGTCGCACGAGATGGGGGGCGGTGCGTTCGAGCATGATCCCGCGTTCGACGGCCGATCGGCGGGCGATGCCGACGTTGCCGGTGGCCAGGTACCGCAGGCCGCCGTGGGCGAGCTTGGAGGACCATCGACTGGTGCCGAACGCCAGGTCGTGCGCTTCCAGGAGCACGGTCTCGAGCCCGCGGGAGGCGGCATCGAGCGCGATCCCGGCGCCGGTGATGCCCCCGCCGATCACCACCAGATCCACGGGGGTGTCGCGGCCACGCAGTTCGGCGAGTTCGCGAGCCCGTCGGGCGGCGGACAGTGCGGTGGTGTGGACGGGCGTGGTGTGCACGCGATCGGTCTGACCGGTCATAGGCCGAGGTACCCCCTGATGAGTAGGTGCAGTTCGGTCCGCCAGGTGGCCGGGTCGAGCGGCGGGTCGGCGAGCGGGGCGGACAGGACCAGACCCTGGACGGCGAGGAAGAGCATGGTCGCGGTCCGGTCGGGGTCGCGCCCCGCCAGCCTGGGGTCGGTCGCCATCGCCTGCGAGAGCAGTCCGCGGAGGACGTCGATGAGCCGGCGCTGCGAGGTGCCGAGCCGGTGGAAGACGTACTCGGAGAGCATCTCGGACTCGTGCCTGCGGAACGCGTCGAGCAGTGGGTCGGTCCGCACCTCGTCCGCGAAGATGCACACCAGCCGCACGAGCTCGTCGGCGTCGACGGGCGCCGAGTCGGGGAGAGCCGAGTCGGGGAGAGCCGAGTCCGAGAGTGCCGAGTCGGGGAGCGCGGGGTCCACCCGCTCGACGACCGCGGTGAGCTCGCGGGTGAGCAGGTCGGCGAAGAGCGCGGTGATGTCCGGCCAGTGGCGGTAGAGGGTGGTCCGTCCCACCCCGGAGCGGCGGGCGACCTCGACCATCGTGGTCCGTGTGGCCCCGATCTCGAGGATCGAGGCGCGGGCGGCCGTGAGCGCTCGTTCGCGGGTCCCGGTGGTGCGGTCGGCCGACAGTGCCGGGGCGGACGAGGTCACCGGAACTCCTGACTGGCGCGCGGCGCCCTGTGGTGGCGATCTTCCGGGGGTTCGGTGCCCGTCGGTGCGGAGATCGTCGAAAACGGAACAGATTGGGGTTTACTGTTCCAGTATGAGCGACATGAACTCCGCTGACAACCTTCCGTTGCCGCCCATGGCCTTGTCCCGATGGGGCACGGAGGCCGAGGCGAAGGACCTGGGCGCGGGCATCCGCGGCCTGCTGCGCGACGTGCTCGGGGTGACCGCCGAGAGCGGCCTGCACTTCGATCCCGCCGTCGTGGCGGCCTCCCCGTCCCGTCTGACCGACCCTGACCTGTCGGCCCTCGCGAGCATCGTGGGGGAGGGCAACCTCTCCACCGCCGACGCCCAGCGGCTGCCCCGGGCCAGGGGCAAGTCGACGCCCGATCTGCTGTCCTGGCGGCTGTATCCCGAGGTGGACTGCCCTGACGCGGTGGTCGCACCACGTGACGACGACGAGGTGGCGGCCCTGCTGGACTGGTGCGGACGCGAGGGGGTCGCGATGGTCCCCTTCGGCGGCGGCACCTCCGTGGTGGGTGGCCTCGCCCCGGACGCAGGTGGCCACCGGGCCGTGATCTCGGTGGACCTCGTGCACTTCGACTCCCTCGAGTCGATCGATCCCGAATCGGGTGAGGCGGTCCTCGGGGCGGGCCTGTCCGGTCCCCGGGCCGAGGAGTTGCTCGCCGAACACGGGTTCTCGCTCGGGCACTTCCCGCAGTCCTTCCCGTACGCGACCCTGGGCGGCTACGCGATGACCCGGTCGTCCGGACAGGCCTCGGCCGGGTACGGGCGCTTCGACGAGATGGTCCGCGGGCTGACCGTGGTGACGCCGGTCGGCGTGATCGAGGCCGGCCGGGCACCCGCGTCGGCCGCCGGGCCGGACCTGCGGCAGTGGCTGATGGGTTCGGAGGGCGCCTTCGGGGTGTGCACCCGGGTC